>NZ_JAURVJ010000121.1 GCF_030655615.1 Nocardioides sp. | reverse complement strand
GGACGACGGCGACCCCGAGGTCGCGCACGGCGACCGCGATCTCGGCCAGCCCGGCCGCGACCGGGAGGTCGGGTGGGTGGGCGAGCAGGCGTTCGAGCGGCGCGGCCACCCTCAGACGAGCTTGCCGTCGAGCACCGTCGGCACCCCACGAAGGAACGTCGCGACGACCGAGGCTCCGAACGTGCGCCCGTGCCACGGGTTGTTGCGCGACAGCGAGACCGACTGGTCGCGGTCGACGGTGAGCGTGGCGGCGGGGTCGACGAGCACCAGGTTGGCCGGCTGGCCGACCTCGAGTGGGCGGCCCTGGCCCTCGAGCCCCGCGATCGCGGCGGGCGTGGTCGACATGACGCGCGCGAGGTCGGTCCACGTCATCAGGCCGGTCTCGACCATCACTGAGGCGACCACGGGCAGCGCGGTCTCGAGGCCGAGCATGCCGAACGCCGCGTCGACGAACGCGTGCTCCTTGTCGTGGCGGGCGTGCGGCGCGTGGTCGGTGGCGACGGCGTCGATGGTGCCGTCGGCGAGCGCGGCGCGCAGCGCGTCGACGTCCTCCTGCGGACGCAGCGGCGGGTTGACCTTGAAGGTCGGGTCGTAGCCGGCCAGCAGGTCGGTCGTCAGCAGCAGGTGGTGGGGCGTGACCTCGGCGGTGACCGCGATGCCCTGCGCCTTGGCCCAGCGCAGCACCTCGACGGTGCCGGCGGTCGAGGCGTGGGCGACGTGGACGCGGGAGCCGGTGTGGCGGGCCAGCATCACGTCGCGCGCGACGACGACCTCCTCGGCGACGCCCGGCCAGCCGGGCAGGCCGAGGCGGCCGGAGAGCTCGCCCTCGTGGCAGCACGAGGCCGGCCCGGCGAGCGAGGGGTCCTGCGCGTGCTGCGACACGACGCCGCCGAACGCCTTGACGTACTCCAGCGCTCGGCGCATCACGCGGGCGTCGGCGACGCACCGGCCGTCGTCGGAGAAGACCCGGACCCGGGCCCGGGAGCGGTGCATCAGCCCGAGCTCGGCGAGCTCCTCGCCGCCGTGGCCGCGGGTGACGGCGCCGACGGGCTGGACGTCGACGAGCCCGGCGGCGCGACCGAGGTCGTGGACGCGCTCGGCGGCCTCGGCCGTGTCGGTGACGGGGCTGGTGTTGGCCATCGCGAGGACGGCCGTGAAGCCGCCGACCGCGGCGGCCTGGGAGCCGGTGAGGATCGTCTCGGCGTCCTCGCGACCCGGCTCGCGGAGGTGGGTGTGGAGGTCGACGAGGCCCGGCAGCGCCACCAGCCCGTCGGCGTCGACGACGCGGGCGCCGGTGGCGGAGAGGCCTGGACCGATCTCGGCGACGACACCGTCGGTGAGCAGCACGTCGGCAGACGTGTCGCCGTAGAGGCTCGCGCCCTCGATCAGGATGGTGTCGCTCACGCCGTCGTCTCCTCGCCGGCTAGCAGGTGGTAGAGGATCGCCATCCGGACCGCGACGCCGGCCGAGACCTGCTCGAGCACGACCGACTGGGCCGCGTCGGCGGCGTCGGCGGCGATCTCGAGGCCGCGGTTCATCGGGCCGGGGTGGCAGATCGGTACGTCGGGCCCGAGGACGCGCAGGCGGTCACGGGTCAGTCCGTAGCCGACGGTGTACTCCCGCGCGCTCGGGAAGTAGCCGCCGGTCATCCGCTCGCGCTGGACGCGCAGCATCATCACGGCGTCGGCCTTGGGCAGCACCTCGTCGAGCTCGTAGGACGTCGCGAACCCGGCCTCGCGCGACCACGACGCCACGCCGCTGGGCATCAGCGTGGGCGGGGCGACCACGGTCACCTCGGCGCCGAGCCTGGTCAGGCACAGCACGTTGCTGCGGAAGACCCGGCTGTGGGTGAGGTCGCCGACGATCACGACGTGCCGGCCCTCGAGGCTGCCCGGGCCGCCGAGGCGGCGCTGCAGCGTGTAGGCGTCGAGCAGCGCCTGGGACGGGTGCTCGTGGGTGCCGTCGCCGGCGTTGACGACCGCGGCGTCGACCCACTGGCTGACCTGGAGGGCCGCGCCGCTGGCCGGGTGGCGCATGACGAGCGCGTCGACCCCCATCGCCGCGATGGTCAGCACGGTGTCGCGCAGGCTCTCGCCCTTGCTGGCCGAGCTGCCCTTGGCCGCGATGTTGATGGTGTCGGCGCTGAGCCACTTGCCGGCGATTTCGAAGCTCGACCGGGTGCGGGTGGAGTCCTCGAAGAACAGGTTGATGATCGTGCGGCCGCGCAGCGCGGGCAGCTTCTTGACCTGGCGGTTCTGCACGTCGTGCATCTCGGCCGCGGTCGTGAAGAGGGTCGTCATGTCGTCGACGGTGAGGTCGTCGATCGAGAGCAGGTGCTTCTTCACTTGATCCAGACCCCCTCGATGCCGTCGGGCTCCTCGAGCCGCACCATCACCCGCTCGGTGCGGGCGCTGGGCAGGTTCTTGCCGACGTGGTCGGCGCGGATCGGCAGCTCGCGGTGACCGCGGTCGACCAGCACCGCGAGGCGCACGACGTCGGGACGGCCCAGGTCGTTCATCGCGTCGAGCGCGGAGCGGACCGTGCGCCCGGAGTAGAGGACGTCGTCGACGAGCACGACCGTGCGGCCGTCGACCCCGCCGGGCGGGACCTCGGTCGGGTGCGGGCTGCGGGCGGGGTGGCGGCGCAGGTCGTCGCGGTACATCGTGACGTCGAGGGCGCCGTACGGCACGTCGACGCCCTCCACCTCCTTGATCCGCGCGGCGATCCGGCGGGCGAGCGGCACGCCTCGGCTCGGGATGCCGAGGAGGACGAGGTCGCTCGCGCCCTTGTTGCGCTCGAGGAGCTCGTGGGCGATGCGGGTGAGGGCCCGGGCGATGTCACGGGCGTCGAGGACGACACGGCCCTCGGGTTCTGCTGACGGTTCCGGCTGTTCGGGGGGTGGCGCGGACACGTGGTCCAGGACCTCCTTCTCCGCCTCACGGGACGGCTCGTTAAAGGATGTCGATCGAGCGCGACCCTAGCATTCACGCGTGGACCTCGAGCGGCTGCTGCGCACGCGCTTCGGCCTCGTCGACGTCGAGGTCGAGCCCCACGACGGCGGGATGAACTCGCGCACCTGGTGGGTCCGGGCCGGCGACGGCGTCGAGGCGTCGTACGTCGCCAAGTGGGTCGCCGACGCCGCCGTCGGGTCGTTGGCGGCAGGCGTCGAGGCGGCGGCGGTCGCCGAGCGGTCGGGTGTCGTCACGGGCGCACCCGTGGCAGCGGTCGGCGGTGACCGGGTGGTGCTGGTGGACGGCGGCTCGCTGGTGCTGATGGAGCGGCTCAGCGGGACCGAGGTGGTCGACGGCGCTGTGGTCGGCGACATCCTCGCGCGGGTGCACACCGCGACCGTGGGTCACGACCTCGTGCTTGGGCTTCGCTGGCCGTGGGTCGAGCCGGCCGGCCTCAGCGCCTGGCCCGACCTGCAGGACGCCGTGAGCGCGGCCCTCACCGAGATGCTGGCGCTCGGGCCCCTGGTCACGGGCATCGCCCACGGCGATCCTGCCACCGACGCCTTCCTGCACCTCGACGACGGCCGTCTCGCAGTGATCGACTGGGCTGGGGCGCTCGCGGCGCCTCTTCTCTACGACGTCGCGTCGGCCGCGATGTACCTCGGCGGCCTCCAGGCTGCTGCACCCATGCTGACGGCGTACGCCGACAGCGACGGTCCCGCGACTCCCGACCTCCCTCACGTCGAGACCATGCTGCGGTTCCGGTGGGCGGTGCAGGCCGACTACTTCGCCCGGCGAGCCGCGGGAGGCGATCCCCTCGGCACCGACGACGCCGCGATCGACAAGGGTCTGGCCGACGCCCGGCACCACCTCCTCGCACACCCCTGACGACCGCGAGTCGGCGCAGAGTGCGAGTCAGGAAGGCGCGAGTCGGCGCAGAGTGCGAGTCAGGAGGGCGCGAGTCGGCGCAGATGCTCAGCCGCTGCGCCGACTCGGCACGGCGTAGGTTCGGACCCATGCCCTCGCTGCCCTTCCCCGACGACGTCCGCGCCCTGCTGCTCGAGCCCAACCCGGCGGTGATCGCGACGCTGCGCTCCGACGGCGCGCCGGTGTCGGTCGCGACCTGGTACCTGCTCGAGGACGACGACCGCGTCCTGGTCAACATGGACGACAGCCGGGTCCGGCTCCAGCACCTGCGCCGTGACCCCCGCGTCTCGCTGACGGTCACCGACGCCGACAACTGGTACACCCACGTCTCGCTCGTCGGCCGGGTCGAGGGCCTCGTGGCCGACGAGGGTCTGGTGCACATCGACCGGCTCAGCACCCACTACCGCGACCAGCCCTATCCCGACCGGGAGAGCCCGCGCACCGCCGGCTGGCTCGTCGTCGAGCGGTGGCACGGGTGGGGCGCGCTCAAGCAGTGAGCCCGCTCAGCCGATGTCGATGAGGACCTTGCCGACGGCGCCGTTCTCGACCGCGTCGTGGGCGGCGGCGGTCTCCTCGAGCGGGAAGTGGTGCAGGGGGACGCCGGCCTCGTCGCCCACCCGGAGCGCACCGGCGGCCACGGCGGCCGTGACGTCCTCGGCGCCCTCGCGCAGGGCGTCGGCGCCGACGGTGTAGAGCAGGATCCCCTGCAGTCGGACGTTCTTGGAGAAGCTCGGCCGCAGCGGCATGGTCACCTCGTCGCCGCCGTTGTTGGCGTAGAAGGCGATGACGCCGTGGTTGGCGACGACGTCGAGGTCGAGGTCGAAGTTCTGCGCCGGGGCGACCTCGACGACGAGGGCGACACCGTCGGGGGCGATCTCGCGGACCCGCGCGACGACGTCCTCGGTCGTGTAGTCGACGACGTGCTGGGCGCCCGCGGCCCGGGCGAGCGCAGCCTTGTCGTCGCTGCTGACCGTGGTGACGACGGTGGCGCCGGCCCACACGGCGAGCTGGATCGCGGCGTTGCCGACCGCCCCGGCCCCGCCTGCGACGAGCACGGTGCGCCCGGCCAGCGCCCCGGGGGCGACCCGACCCTCGTCGGAGGTGAAGGACAGGGCCCGGTGGGCGGTCAGCGCGGGGACGCCCAAGCTCGCGCCGACGTCGTAGGACGCCGCGTCGGGCAACGGCGAGACGTTGTCGACCGGTTGGACGGTGAGCTCGGCGGCGGTGCCGATCGGCCGGCCGTGCTGGGCCGGCCGGAGCCACACCCGGTCGCCGACGGCGAAGCCGGTGACGTCGTCGCCGACGGCCTCGACGGTGCCCGCGCCGTCCTGGCCCGGTGACACCTGCTCGTGGGCCTTCGGCATCATCCCGGCCCGGAACTTCCAGTCCGTGGGGTTGACGCCCGCGCGCACCAGCCGCACCACGACCTCACCCGGACCGGGGCTCGGGTCGGGCAGGTCCACGACGTGCAGGACGGACGACGGGCCGTTGTCGGTGTAGACGGCTGCTCTCATCCTTCTGTCTTACCCCTCGACCCAAGAGCGGGTCGTGGCAGGGTGCGTCGCACCTGACCCCGACCCCGCGAGGACCGCCATGACCCACCGCCCCTCCCCCGCCCTGATCGCCCTGGTCGTCGTGCTGCTGCTCGCCGCCAGCGGGACGTCGTACGCCGCCGGCAGGGCGCAGGCCGGCGACGCCCTCGTCAAGAAGGGCTCGCTCTCGGGCAACCGGCTCAAGCCCGACACCGTGACGGGGAGGCAGGTCAAGGAGTCGACCCTGACGAAGGTGCCGCGGTCTGCCCTGGCCGACCGGGTGGCCCGGGTGCCGCGCGTCCCGCTGCCCCTGGACCCCGCGTGGGCCGGCGCCCCGAACGCCAACAACTCTCCCTACTACGGGGTCGACGCCCTTGGCTGGGTCCACCTCGAGGGTGCCGTCACCCGGGTCGAGTCGGCGGGCTCGGTCATCGCCGCGCTCCCGGTCGGCGCCCGGCCGACGGCCTCCCTCTACCTGGCCGTCTACACGTCCGCCGGCGGCGCCCTGACCCCCGGGGCGATCCAGATCGGCCCCGACGGCCGGATCATCTACGCCAACGGCGGCAACGGGCTGATCTCCCTCGAGAGCATCACCTTCCGCGCCGCCGCGGGCTGAGCCCGACCTGCGCAATGGCCCGACCGGGCCGTTGACGGACGGCCGGGCCGGCATCAGGGTGCCCCTGTGACCCGACACCCCTCGCCCGCGTGGCTCGCCCTGTTCGTCGTCCTCGTCCTCGCCGGGAGCGGCACGTCCTACGCCGCCGGCAAGGCCCAGGCCGGCGACGTCCTCGTCAGGAAGGGCTCGCTGTCCGGCAACCGGCTCAAGCCCGACACCGTGACCGGCAAGCAGGTCGCCGAGGGCACGCTCGGCCGGGTGCCGCGGGCGGCGCTCGCCGACCGGACGCCGGCTCTCGCCCGGCTCCCGCTGCCGCTCGGTCCCGGCTGGGAGGGGGCCCAGTACCTCAACAACGCGCCGACCCTGGGCAAGGACGCCCAGGGCTGGGTGCGGCTGGAGGGCGCGGTCGCGCGGACGGAGGGCACCGGCGCCACCATCGCGACCCTGCCGGTCGGCTACCGCCCGACCGCGAACATCTACGTCACGGTCTTCAGCGCCGACAGCACGCTGGGCGCGCTCAGGATCGAGCCCGGCGGGGCCGTCGTCCGCGCCTTCGGCGACGTCGGGCTCATGTCCCTCGAGAACATCTCCTTCCGCGCCGCCCCGTGACGGGCGTCCTCGACGGCCGGGTCGCGATCGTCACCGGCGCCGCCCGCGGCGTCGGCCGTGGGATCGCGGTCGCGCTGGCCAGGGAGGGGGCGCGGGTCGCGGTGGCCGACGTGCTGTCGGCCGACGACGTGCTCGCCGACGTCGAGGCGGCGGGTGGTGAGGCGTGCGCCGCGATCTGCGACATCCGGGACTCGGCCCAGGTCGACGCGTTCGTGGCTGCCGTCGTGGAGCGCTGGGGCACCGTCGACGTGCTGGTCAACAACGCGATCGCGACGGCGATCGGGCCGTTGCACGAGCTGAGCGACGACGACCTGCTGCTGGGGTTCGCAACCGGGCCGCTGGCGTCGGCGTACTTCATGCGCGCCTGCTTCCCCCACCTGCGCGACGGCGGCCGCGTCGTCAACCTGCGCTCGGGCACGGAGCAGAACGGCCTGCCGGGCTACACGGCCTACGTCGCCGCGAAGGCCGCCGTCGGGGGCCTGACCCGTGCGGCGGCGCGCGAGTGGGGTCGTCACGGCATCAACGTCAACGCGGTCGTGCCGTTCGCGGTGAGCGAGGGGACGCTGTCGGCGCTCGACGACGACCAGGTCGCGGGGGTGCTGCGGCAGCTGTCGATCCGGCGCCCGGGCGACCCGGAGACCGACATCGGGCGGGCCGTCGTCTACCTGGTCGGGCCGGACTCGTCCTACGTCACCGGGACGACGCTGATGCTCGACGGTGGCGGGGCGTTCTTCAGCTGAGGGCCTGCGCGGTGAGGTCGTGGAGCGAGGCACCCGGCGCGTGGGTCAGCCAGTGCTCGTAGGCGTGCTCCGCCGCGGCGAGCCTGCTGGCGACGAGCGCGCCCGGGCGTACGTCGTCGGGGCCGGCCTCGAGCCGCTCCGCGACCAGCGCGACGAGCTCGGCCCGCTCGGCGTCGTCGAGCAGCGACGCGCGCCGCACCCGCGGCGGGGCCGAGGCCATCGCCCGACGCCACAGGTCGACGACCTCGGTCTCGTCGGCGAACTGCTCCGTGCGCTGCAGGATCGCTGCGGCCAGCGCCTGCTCGACGGGCTCCTCGGTGGGCCGGGCTGCGAAGTTGCCGACGATCACGGCCCGGCCGGTGCGGACGACGCCGACCAGCAGGTCCTCCTTGGACGCGACGTGGCGGAAGAGCGTGCTGAGCGAGACGCCGACCTCGGCGGCGATCGCCTCGACGGTGACGGCGTCGTAGCCGTCGCGGGCGAACAGCCCGAGCGCCACCCGGTCGATCCGCTCGCGCAGCTCGGCGCGGCGCCGCTCGCGCAGGCCTGTCGTGGGGCCTGTCGTGGGGCCGGTCGCGGTACCGGTCGTGGGGCCGGTCATGGTGCCGGGGTGGGCTCGAGCGGCGGGGCCGGTACGTCGATCGCGGGCCGCTCGACGCCGCCGTCGACCTGGAGCAGCTTGCCGGTGACCCACGACGACGCCGTCGAGGCGAGGTAGAGCGCGGCGCAGGCGATGTCGTGCGGCTGCCCGGCCCGGCGCATCGGGGTGTTCTGCTCGAGCTGGGCCCGCAGCGCGTCGTCGGTGAGCACCACGTCGAGGCCCTGGGTGGCCACGCCCCCGACACCGATGGCGTTGACGCGGACCCGTGGCGCGAGCTCGACGGCGAGGTTGCGGGTGAGCTGGTTGAGCGCGGCCTTGCCGGCGCCGTACGCCGCGAAGGAGCTCATCACCATGTCGGACGAGCGGGAGGAGATGTTGACGATCGAGCCGGACCCGGCCGTGTCGACCATCGCGCGGGCGGCGAGCTGGCTCATCAGGAACGGCTGGGTGACGTTGAACTTCATCGCCATGTCGAAGAAGCGTTCCGACGTCGTCATCGCCGGGCGGGGACCGCTGCCGCCGGCGTTGTTGACCAGGACGTCGAGGCGGCCGAAGTGCTCGACGGCGGCGTCGACGAGCGCGCGCCGGTCGGCGTCGACGAGGACGTCGGTGACCACGGCGAGCCCGCGGCGTCCGGTCTCCTCGATCCGGGCGACGACCTCGTCGAGGTCGGCCGCGGTCCGCGCCCCGACGACGACGTCGGCGCCGGCCTCGGCGAGCCCGATGGCGATCCCCCGCCCGATGCCCTGGCCGCCTCCGGTGACGACGGCGACCCGGCCGTCGAGGCGGAAGCTGTCGAGGATCATCGGTGCGCGCCGAGGTGCGGGGCGGCGCGGCCGGCGAGCAGCGGCAGGTCGAGGTAGGTCCGGACGCCCGGCTCGGCGGCGACGACGTAGGGGATGGCGTTGACGCAGTGGTTGGCCGTCACGACGATGCCGGGGTTGCGGACCAGCCCCTCCTCGATCGTCTCGGGCTGCAGGCCCTTGAAGGTGACCTTGACGTCGGGGTCGCCGGTGACCTCGACCTCGAACCGCTCGCCCTCGGGCCCGAACTCCCAGGGCGGGTCGAGGTGCTCCTCGCCCATGTACCAGTTGACGGTGGCCGTGACGACCGGGACGCCGTCGACCAGCGCCCGCCAGTGGAAGCGGCGTGCGGCGACCAGCCCCGGCTCGATCACGCCGATCGGCGAGTCGATGGGCTGGGTCGCGACGGCGACCTCCTGGAGCGACTCGATCCTGGGGTCGGCGTCGAAGCCCATCTCCGCCACCACCATCCGCACCGACGCCTTGAACCCCGACCCGAGCAGGCCAACCATCGGGCTCGCGAGCGCCTCCTCCGGCGTCCCGCCGAACGCCATCACGTGGCGTACGACGTCGGGCGCGCCGTAGGTCCGGATGTCGCTGAACTCCTCGGCCCGGACGTGGGTGACCTGCGCGCTGATCGCGCTGACCATCAGCGGGAACCGCTCGGTGATGCCGCCGGGGTGGATGCCGGTGCCGTGCAGGCTGACGCCGCCCTCCCGGCACGCGTCCTCGACGGCCTGGCTGCTGGCCGGGTTGGGATAGACCCACCCGACCGGCGTGACGACGTTCTTGCCGCTGCGGAGCAGCGCGACGACCTGGGCCTCGTCGGCGACGAGCGGGCTGTAGACGACGCAGTCGGCGTCCATCGCCAGGATCTCGTCGATGCTCGTCGTCGCGGTCACGCCGACCGGGTCGAGCCCTGCGAGCACCCCGACGTCCTGCCCGTGCTTGTCGGCCGAGTGCACCCACGCCCCCACCAGCTCGAGCTCGGGGTGCGCGAGCACCCCCTCGATCGCGGCCTTCCCCACCCCACCGGTCGCCCACTGGATGACCCTGGTCCCGCCGTCCGTCGTCATGCTGCGTGATTCAGCCAGTGACGAGAGTCACTGTCAAGTTGCTAGTGACTATCAGTTTTGGCTGTTCCCATGCGGCTCAGGTTTCACCGGCTGGCATCCGGCCCCACGATCAGAGCGCGTCGGACATCCCCGCGCAGGCCCGCAGCCACGACATCCGGGTGGCGCGGGAGAGCTGGCCGTAGGGCACGACGCCACCGGCGACCAGGACCGGGTCGTAGGGGACGCGGTAGACGCCGCGGGTGCGCTGCTCGTAGACGGCGACCAGGTCGGCGGCGAGCTTGTCGTCAACCTGGGGCGACGGGTCGGAGAGCACGGTGAGGCACTTGTGCTTGAGGTTGGTGAGGCCGGCGTCCTGGAGGGCGTCGAGCATCCAGAGCCCGCTGTAGCCGGTGTCCTCGCGCACGGTGCTGGTGACGACGAGCAGGTCGGCGGCCTCGGCGGCGGCGAGCCAGTTCTCGGCGCGCATGTTGTTGCCGGTGTCGACGAGGAGGATCCGGTAGAACCGCTCGAGCAGCGCGTGGACCTGGCGGAAGTCCTCGGCGCGGATCGTGCCGGTGACGTCGGGCCGCTCGTCGGAGGCGAGGACGTCGAAGTGGGCGTCGCCCTGCGAGCGCACGAACGCGCCGAGGTCGCCGTTCCGCGACTGGTAGACGTCCTTGAACCGGCCGAGGTCCTCGAGCAGCTCGCGCGTGGTGTTGCGGTGCGAGCTGCGGGTCCCGCGGATGCCGAGGGTGCCGCGCGTCTCGTTGTTGTCCCACGCGACCACGCCACCGCCGCGCACCGTGCCGAACGTGTAGCCCGCCGCCAGCACGCCGGTCGTCTTGGCGGCACCGCCCTTGGGGTTGATGAAGGCGATCGTCCGCGGGCCGTCGAAGTCGCGCTGGATGAGCGACCGGTCGTGCTCGTAGGCCACCTCCTTGGCGCCCATGGCGGGCTTGATCGCACCACCCGACCACCGGCGTACGCGGCCCCGCCAGCCCCACGTCGCCGGGCCGAGCTGCTGGTCGCTGTCGCGACGGTCGAGGAAGTCGGTGGCCGTCATGAACCGGCGCGGCTCGGGCTCGGCGACGGCCGGAGGCGGTGCGGGCGCGGCCGGCGGCGAGGCGACCGGCGGCGGCACCGAGGGCGGCGGCACCGAGGGCGGCGGCACCGTCGGGAACGACGCGGGAGGCGGACCGGCCGGCAGAGCCGTCGGCGGACCGATGGGCGGCGACGGGTGGTCGGCCGGCACGTCGGCACGGTGGCCACCACGCACGACGGTGTGGTCCCCGGCGGCCTGCTCGCGGGCGTAGGCGTCGAGCTCGGCCGGCGTGTAGAGCCGGTCGCTGGTGGCCGTGGGGTCGGGCGGGTGCTGCGTCATGGAGGGTCCTCCGAGAACGGTGTCACGACCTGTCGACCCTAGAGCAGCCCTCAGCGGTCGAGGTGACGTGCCTCCGCGAAGCAGAAGAGGCCGTACGCCGCGAAGCCCAGGCCCATCGCCGTCAGCAGCACCGGCCCGAACGGCTGGTCGAGCACCTTGACCAGGGCCTGGTCGAGGCCGCCGGACTTCTTGGGCTCGTGGGTCACGGCGGCGTAGAGGAAGAGGCCACCGACGATCCCGAGCGCGATGCCCTTGGCGACGTGGCCGACCCGGCCGAGCACGCGGTAGGCCGTGCCGGTGTTGCCGCTGCGCCCCTCGCCGTCGAGGTGCTTGAGGTAGGACTCCTTCCACGCCATGACGAGGAGCGCGACGCCCACCGCGACGATGCCGAGGCCGACGAGCCCGACCAGGACCTGGCCGCCGGGGAGGTCCATGACCTCGGCGGTCGTCGAGTCCGTCCCGCCGCCGGAGGAGCCGGACCCCGTCGCGACCTTGATGGCGCTCACCGCGATGGCGGCGTAGAGGACCGCCTTGCCCGCCGCGACGAGACGCTTGCGCAGCCGCTTGGAGTCCTCGCTCTCCTCGCGGTAGCCGACGGCCGCGTCGGCGGCCTTCCACACGACGAGCAGCAGCATCCCTACCGCCACCAGCCAGACCAGCGTCGTGCCGAGGGGCTGCTCGGCGAGCTGCTGGAGCGCGCCCTTGCTGTCGGCGCTGCCCTCGCGGTCGCCGAGCGCGAGCTGGATGGCGAGCCAGCCGATGAGGAGGTGGACGACGCCGAACGCGACGAGGCCCGCCTGCGCCGCCCGGTCGAGCCAGTCGCTCTGCTCGACCTGCCGAGCCGCACTGCTCGGGCGGCCGGTCTCTCCGCTCACGACAGGTCCGCGATCGCCGAGTCGATGGCTCGGTGGAAGGTAGGATAGGCCCAGATCATCGTGCGCAGCGTGTCGACCGGCACCGCGGCGTGCACGGCGAGCGCGAGCAGCCCGAGGATCTCGCCGCCGGCCGGGCCGACGGCGGTCGCGCCGACGAGCACGCCGCGGTCGGCGTCCTCGACGACCTTGATGAGGCCGCGGGCGCCGGGACCGTGGGTGAAGCCGCGGGACGACTGCTCCAGCGGGGTGCTGCCGACGCGGACCGTGAGCCCGGCGTCGCGGGCCTGCTGCTCGGTCATCCCGACGCCGCCGACCTCGGGATCGGTGAAGGTGACGTGCGGCAGCGCGTGGTAGGACGCCGGCGGTCCGTCCTCGCCGAGCAGGTCGCGCTGGGCGATGGCGGACTGGTACATCGAGACGTGGGTGAACGCGCCCTTGCCGGTGACGTCGCCGATCGCCCACACGCCGTCGACACCGGCGACGCGAAGCCGGTCGTCGACGTCGAGGGTGCGGACGGTCGGGTCGAGCCCGACGGTCTCGAGCCCGAGGTCGTCGAGGTTGGGCGTGCGGCCCGCGGCGACCAGGAGCTTGTCGGCGACGACCGTCTCGTCGCCGACCGTGAGCGTGAAGGTGCCGTCGGCGAAGGCGACGCTCGAGGTGTCGGCCGAGGTCATCACCCGGATCCCCTCGCCCACGAGCACCTCCTCGAGCAGCGTCCCGGCCTCGGGCTCGGAGGCCGGGACCAGCCGGTCGCCGTGCTGCAGGACGGTCACCCGCACCCCGAACCGCGCGAACACCTGCGCCAGCTCGCAGCCGATGGGCCCGCCGCCGATGACGACCAGCGACCCGGGGAGCTCGGTGGCGCGCAGGGCGTCGCGGTTGGTCCAGTACGGCGTCCCGTCGAGTCCCTCGATGGGCGGGGCCGCCGGGCGTGTGCCCGGGTTGAGCACGACGCCGCGCGTCGCGGTCACCTCGCGGGTGGAGCCGTCGGGCAGCTCGACGTCGACGCGCCCGCCCGCGCCCGCCAGGCGCGCGACGCCGTGCACGACCTCGGCCCCGGCGTCCTCGAGGCGTCGTACGGCGACGGTGTCGTCCCAGCCGGCGGTGGCCTCCTCGCTCACGCGGCGCGCGACCGGCGCCCAGCTGGCGGTGACCGAGACGTCGCCGGCGAGGGTCGCGGCGCGGCCCGCCTCGGCAAGGGTGTCGGCGGCGCGGACCATCATCTTCGACGGGATGCAGCCGTAGTAGGGGCACTCGCCGCCGACCAGGTGCTTGTCGACGGCGAGCACCGTCAGCCCGGCCTTGGCAGCACCGGTGGCCAGCGCCTCCCCGCCCGGTCCGAGTCCGATCACGACGAGGTCGATCTGCTCCGGGGTGCTCATGGGGTCAGTCTGTCGGGTCTGGCAACCCTTGCGGGAGGGGGGCCGATCGAGGTCGGCGGCTGACCTGGATCGTTCCTAGGCTGGACCCGTCAGCCTCCACTCGACGAAGGGATCCCGATGGACATCAAGCTCGAGCTCGTCAGCGTGCCGGTCACCGACATCGACCGGGCGATCGCGTTCTACACCGACCAGGTCGGCTTCGTGCTCGACCACGACCACCGCGTCAGCGAGGAGGTCCGGTTCGTCCAGGTAACGCCACCCGGCTCGGCCTGCTCGGTCATGGTCGGCCACCTCAGCGGGATGGAGCCAGGCACCCAGCGCCAGCTGCAGTGCGTCGTCGCCGACGCCGACGCGGCGCTCGCCGACCTGCTGTCCCGCGGGGTCGAGGCGCAGGGCGTCGACGAGCAGCCGTGGGGCCGGTTCGTCTACTTCGCCGACCCGGACGGCAACCAGTGGGCCTACCAGCAGCCGGTGTTCCCGGGCTGAGCCGGCCAGGGTCAGGTGACGGAGGGGTGCGCGCGCTGGATCGCGCCGAGGACGCCGTTGACGAAGGTCGGCGACTCGTCGGTCGACAGGTCCTGCACGAGCGCCATCGCCTCGGTCACCGCGACCGTGTCGGGGACGTCGTCGGCCCAGAGCAGCTCCCACACGCCGAGCCGCAGCACGTTGCGGTCGACGGCGGGCATCCGGTCGAGGCTCCACCCGGTCGAGAACTCGCCGAGCAGCTCGTCGATGCGCGTCACCTGCGCGGCCACGCCGCGCACCAGGGTCAGGGTGTAGTCGTTGGGCGGACCGTCACCGGCCGCGATGACGCGGTCGAGGGCCTCGGTCGCCGACTCCCCGCGGAGGTCGGCGGCGTAGAGCACGTCGAGCGCGCGCTTGCGGGCCTTGGAACGGGCCCCCATCAGGACTTGACGCGACCCATGTAGGACGAGTCGCGGGTGTCGACCTTGACCTTCTCGCCCTGGTTGATGAACAGGGGCACCTGGATCTCGTGGTCGGTCTCGAGCGTGGCGGGCTTGGTGCGCCCGGTGGCGCTGTCGCCGGCGAGGCCGGGCTCGGTGAAGGTGACGACGAGCTCGACCGAGGCCGGGAGCTCGATGAACAGCACGCGGCCGTCGTTGGTGGCGACCACGGCCTCCTGGTTCTCGAGGAGGAAGTTGGCGTTGGTGCCGACGATCTCGGGGGCGATCTCGAGCTGCTCGTAGTTGGAGGTGTCCATGAAGACGAACGACGAGCCGTCGTTGTAGAGGTACTGCATCGTGCTGCGGTCGACCGTGGCGGTCTCGACCTTCGTGCCGGCGTTGAACGTCTTGTCGACGGTCTTGTTGGACTCGACGTTCTTGAGCTTGGTCCGCACGAACGCGGGGCCCTTGCCCGGCTTGACGTGCTGGAACTCGGTGACCGCCCAGAGCTGGCCGTCGATGTTGAGCACCATGCCGTTCTTCAGGTCGTTGGTCGTAGCCATGCGCGCGTGTCAGCCTTCTTCGTCGTCGAGCCTCGGGGCGGGAGCGTCGCGCACGTCCCTGCGCGGGCGCGTGGGCAACAGCCGACGAGTCTAGCCGGGTGGGCCGGGATCGCCGTGATCGGTCCTGGCGGCC
>NZ_JAURVJ010000068.1 GCF_030655615.1 Nocardioides sp. | reverse complement strand
CGGGCGCGCCGGGCGCGCGCGCTCGGCCTGTGCCACGACTCCGAGGAGCACCTCCCCCAGCTGGTGCTCACCGCCGACCCCGAGGCGCTGGCCGACCTGCGCGCCCGGGCGCTCGCGCCGCTCGACGGGCTGCGGCCCGGGACCGCCGACAAGCTCGCCGAGACCCTGCGGCTGTGGCTGCTGCTGCAGGGGCGCCGCGACGAGGTGGCGGCGGCGCTGTTCGTCCACCCGCAGACGGTGCGCTACCGCATGGGCCAGGTTCGCGAGGCCTTCGGCGACACCCTCGACGACCCCGAGGTCGTGCTCGCCCTCACCCTCGCGTTGGGCATGCCCCCCGTAGCCTCTGCCGAGTGATCCGACGAGCCGCCCCCGCCCTCCTCCTGGCGGGACTCCTCCCCGGCGTGGCCGCCTGCTCGGGCGGCTCCGCCGCCGACGGCGACCCGGCCACCCCCTCCCCGTCGACGTCGTCGTCGACCCCGTCGACGTCGTCCGAGACCCCCTCCGAGCCGGCGGCGACCCCGACCCTCGACCCGCCCCCGGTCGGCCCGCAGTACGTCGCCCTCGGTGACTCCTACGCCGCCGCGCCCGGCGTGCCCCAGACGTCCGGGGCCGACGGGTGCTTCCGCTCGAGCAGCAACTACGCCCAGCTCGTGGCCAGGAAGACCGGGCTCACCGTCACCGACGTCACCTGCAGCGGCGCGACCACCGAATCGGTGCTCCTCACGCAGGTCCCCGAGATCACGGCCGAGGCCGAGCTGGTCACGGTGGGGATCGGAGGCAACGACTTCGACCTCTTCACCCGGCTCATCAGCGGCTGCGTCGGGGCGGCGCAGGCCGACCCCGAGGGGTCGCCGTGCTCCGACGACCTCAGCGCCGAGGTCCGCGACACGCTGCCCAAGATCTCCGACAACGTCGGCCGGGTGCTCGACGCGGTCACCGCCGCGGCGCCGCAGGCGCGGGTCGTGGTCGTCGGCTACCCCGTCCTGCTGCCGGCGACGGGCACCTGCCCCGACCGGATCCCGCTCGCCACCGGCGACTACCCCCTCGTCAACGAGGTCACCCGCGGGCTGTCCGCCGCGCTGCGCACGCAGGCCGACCGGCTGGGCCTCGACTTCCTCGACCTGAGCGGCCCGAGCCGGGGCCACGACGTGTGCTCGGCGGAGCCCTGGATCAACGGCGCGGAGGTCGCACCGGACGGCACGATCCCGTTCCACCCGTTCGGGATCGAGCAGCAGGCCGTCGCCCGCCGCATCGCGGCATTTCTGTAGGACGTCCAACCACCTCGTACGATTTGGCTGTGCCCCGTCGTCGCATCGCTCCCGCGCGCCCGCTCCTGGCGGCCGCGCTGGTCGTCGCGACCCTCGCCGGGTGCGCGGCCAAGGCCGACCCGAGCACCCTCCCCGACGCCCCCTCCGGCCGGGCGACCGAGCAGACCGGCGCCCCCGGCGACGGCCCGACCACCAAGCCCACCGCCGTGCGCACCCCCGCGCTCGACGTCTACGTCGCCATGGGTGACTCCTACACGGCGGCCCCGCTCTTCCCCCTCGACGACAACACCGTCATCGACGACTGCCTGCGCTCCGGGACCAACTACCCGACGCTGGTCGCCGACGAGCTCGGCATCACCGTCAACGACGTGAGCTGCTCGGGCGCCTCGACCGTCAGCATCTTCGGCGAGCAGAAGTTCACCTCCAAGGTGCAGCCGCCCCAGATCGACGCCCTCTCCCCCGACGCCGACCTGGTGACCGTGGGCATCGGCGCCAACGACTTCACGTTCTTCTCCGACATGATCTTCGACTGCCTCGCGGTCGCCGACCGCGACGTCACCGGCTCGCCCTGCCGGGCGGCCAACACCGACGCCGCCGGACAGGACCGCCTCGAGCGCAACGTCGTCAAGATCCGCAACAACGTCAAGAAGGTCGTCGAGGCGATCTCCGCCCGCGCCCCCGAGGCCCGCATCCTGCTCGTCGGCTACCCGCAGCTCATCCCCTCCGAGGGCACCTGCCGCGCCCGCCTCCCGCTGGCCGTCGGCGACTACGCCTACACCCTCGAGCTCAACCTCCGCCTCGCCCAGGCCGTCCGCAACGGCGGCGTCTCCGCCGGTGCCGAGTACGTCGACCTCGTCGGCGCGAGCCAGGGCCACGACATCTGCTCGGCCGAGCCCTGGGTCGCCGGCATCCGCGGCAAGGACAACAAGGCCGCCGGCCTGCACCCCTACCCCGCCGAGCAGGAAGCCGTCGCCGACCTCGTGGTCGGGATGCTCTGACGCCTGGGTCCTCGCGCCCATCAGCTGCAACTCACTGTTCACACCACTACCCCGCCGCTACAGCGCCGGGGTAGTCGTCGCAACAGTGAGTTACAGCTGGGCCGACCGGTGCGCCACCCGCCCCCCGACGACGGTCAGCGCGACCGCCGTACGACGCAGGGCGGCGGCGGCCTCCCGGGCCGAGCCGGCCGGGGCGAGGGGGTCGTGGTCGAGCAGGACCAGGTCGCCGCGGGAGCCGACGGCGACGGTGGGCTGCTCGTCGGTGGACGCGGCGAGCGCCTCCTGGGGCGTGAGGGCGTGCTCGGGGTGCCAGGCGTCGCGGTCGTCGTCGTCGCGGCCACGGTGGACCGCGGCGGCCATGGCCAGCCACGGGTCGAGGGGCGAGACCGGGGCGTCGGAGCCGAGCACGAGCCGGGCGCCGGCCTCGAGCATCCAGCGGAAGGCGAAGGACCGGTCGCCGCGCCCGGGCCAGATGAGCTCGGTCAGGTCGCGGTCGTCGAGGAGGTGCGCCGGCTGCACCGAGGCTCGGAGGCCGAGGGCGGCCAGCCGCGGCACGTCGTCGCGCGCGACGAGCTGGGCGTGCTCGACCGACCCGTGCGCGCCGGTCGCGGTGTAGGCGTCGAGGGCCGCGCCGACCGCGGCGTCGCCGATGGCGTGGGTCGCCACGTGGAGCCCCGACATGTGGGCGCGGGCGAGCAGGGCCGACAGCTCGTGGGCGGCGAGATTGGCGGCGCCGGAGCCGCCGTCGGAGTAGGGCTCGCAGCACCAGGCGGTCCGGGTGTTGAGCGAGCCGTCGCTGATGATCTTGAGCGAGCCCATCGTCAGCCGGTCGTCACCCGCGACCAGCGGCGCCCCGGTGCGCAGGCCGGCGGCGATCACCGACTCCAGGCGGTCGGCGTACGACGCCATGCGCACGCGCAGGACGTCACAGCCGTCGTGCCACCGGGCCACCCACTCGTCGGCGCCGCCGGTGAACTCGAAGTCGACCAGGCCGACCACGCCCTGGGCCGCCGCGTCGAGGAGCGAGGCGCGGTAGGCGGACGGCCCGTCGGCGGCCTCGCCGGTGAGGCGCGTCAGCAGCTCGTAGGCCGCGAACCACTCGTTCTCGCGCACGACCTCGTCGCGCGCGCCGAGGCCGAGGGCTGCGAGGGCCGCGCTGTTGAGCCACGCGTGGTGCGCGTCGCCGGCGATGAGGACGACCGGGGTCACGCCCGAGACCTCGTCGAGCTCGGCGACCGTGACGTCGCGGGTCCAGACGCCGGGGCGGTGCCCGAAGCCGATGACCGGGCGGCCCGGGTCGTCCGCGACGAGCCGGGCGACGAGCGAGCGCGCCTCCTCGGGCGACAGGATCGCCGAGGTGTCGACCCGCTGACGACTCAGGGTCCACTGGCCGAGGTGGACGTGCTGGTCCCACAGCCCGGGGGCCAGCCAGCGACCGGCGGCGAGGACCTCCTCGACCCCGTCGGGGCGCTCGAGCGCCGGGCCCACCGCGGTGACGACGCCGTCCGACACGAGCACGTCGACCGGAGTCGCCCGACCCGCGGCCGCGACGTCACCCGACAGCGGCACGATCCGCGTCTCTCGCAGCAGCAGGTCCCCCACGAGGTGGACGCTAGCCGTCGCTCAACGGACCCGTTCCACCAGCCCGGACGCCAGTCCCCGCACGGTCAGCCAGTCGAAGAACCCGCCGCCCACCTCGGCCACGCGTCGGTGCTCGACCGGCCCCAGCCGCAGTCGCAGGTGCAGCCGCGAGCCGCCCGGCGCCTCGCGGAGCGACAGCACCCAGGTCAGGTCCGTCCTCCCCCGCGTCGACGTGTAGACCAGCGTCCGCGCCGGCTCGATCGCCGCCACGGTGAACGTCGCCGTCGCGCCACCCCAGTCGGGGATGACGTCGCCCACCGCGTGTCGCTGCAGGTCGGGCTCGACGTACCTCAGCGCCCGCCGCGACCGCGGCAGCACCCGCTCGACCGACCGTGGGAGGTACCACCCCGCGCGCCGCTTGCCGAGCTGCACCAGCCACGGCCACACCGCCGCCGGCGGGGCCGGCAGGTCGAAGGCGCGGTCCATCACGACGGCCGCCGGGTCGACGAGGTCGTCGCCCGGCAGAGGGGCGCGCCGCTCGGCGGCGGTGGGGGCCACGGAGGTCACCGGGCCATCCTCGCTGACATAGGGTCACGGCTGTGAGGGTCCGGGTCGTCGTCGCGGTGCTGCTGGCGCTGGTCGTGGGCGTCGCGGGCGGGTACGCCGTCGCCGCGTCCCGGGAGGAGCCCGCCGCCCCCGGGCGGAGCGAGTTCGCCGACCCCGCACCGGTGCCCGCCGCCGACCCCAGTCTGCCCGTGCGCGAGATCGCCCCCGATCCCACCGACCCGTCGCTCCCGTCGGGACTGACCCTCGCGAGCCAGGACCTGGTGGCGCCGGGACCCGACGGCAAGCCCTCCCGGGCCAGGGTCACCGTGCCCGCGCCCGAGGACTGGGCCCGGACCTTCGTGGCCCCGGTCGAGCCCGACGCACCGGCGCGCTGGCAGTGGAAGGTGCCCGGCAACAACGAGAACTCCTACGGGCTCCGCCTCGACGTCTTCCGCGGCCGGGCGATCACCGTCGACCGGGCCATCGGTGCACGCCAGTCGGCGATGCGGTCGGCCCAGGCCGACGGCAACTTCGCGGACCTGACGTTCGAGGAGGAGGACGACGACGGGTTCCTCGCGTCCTACATCACCGACGGCTACCGTCGCTACTCCCTCGAGCGCTTCTTCTCCGGCCCCGACCCCACGGTCGCCTACGCCACGATCAGCGTCTTCGGCCGCGCCCAGGACCTCGACGGCATGCGCAACCTGCTCGAGAAGATGTCGATCGGGCTGCGCACCGGTTGATCACCGGCCGATCACCGGCTGATCACCGGCCGACCCTCAGCCGATGCCGATCACGTCGAGGGTGTCGATGACGCGGTTGACCGTGGCCTGGTCGGCACCGCGCAGCTGCACCCAGAGCAGCCGGGCGCCGTCGACCTGCACCACGCGCTCCAGGAGGACGTCGTCGTCGGCGCACCCGGTGAACATGACGGTGACCGATGCGCCGAGGTCGCCCACCGGGTCCTGGGCCGGTGCGGACGCGTTGTCGCACTCCCGGTCGTGCTGCGGCACGGTCTCGGGCAGCTCGGTGCCGGGGAGGAGAGCAGCGAAGATGCCCTCCCCCTCGCCCGCCCAGCCCGCCGACGTGCCGACCGACAGGGCGGGGAACACGTCGCCGTCCCCGTTGGGTGGCGACCACTGCGTCACGGACTCGGCGTCCCACGCCGCAGGGACGGTGACGGCCAGGGTGCCGGTCTCGTCCTCGACGGCGACCTCGGACGCCACCGACGGGTCGTCCCGGAGCGCGTCCTGCCCGTGGTAACCCGCGGCCGCACCGCCACCGAGCGCGACGACCACGGCAGCCGCGATGGCGAGCGCACGCCCCACGCGCCGCTGCCGGCGCGGTGGCACGGGGTCGGGCAGCGGCTCGGCGTCGCTCATCGGCAGCGGCCGCGCACCGGGCTGGGTCAGCGCGGGGTCGACCGGCAGCACCCGCGTGCCGGGGCCGGCCGGGCCGCCGCGCCAGTCGTCGAGGGCGTAGGCCAGCGCGTCGACGTAGGCCGTCACCGACGGCCACCGCCACTGACGGTCGTAGGCGAGCGCCCGGCGTACGACCTGCTCGACGCCGTCGGGGAACTCGCGTCCCGGCGCGGACAGCTGGGACGGCTCGGTCGGAGCGGCGGCCGCGGGCAGCGACGTGTGGCTCCACGGCAGCCGTCCGCTCAGCAGCAGGAAGGTCAGCACACCCAGCGAGAACTGGTCGGCCCGCGCGTCGGGCGTCTCGCCCTGGGCCTGCTCGGGCGCGACGTAGGCCGGGGTGCCGGCGATCATCGTCAGCCGCGACGACACGTCGAGGGCCTTGCCGAGACCGAGGTCACCGACCATCGCGCGGACGCCGCTGGGTCCGGCGGACGGGTCGACGGTGCGGAAGAGGACGTTGGCGGGCTTGACGTCGCGGTGCAGGATGCCGCGGTCGTGCAGCGCCTGCAGCCCGGCGCCCACCTGGGCCACGACCTCGAGCGCCTGGGGCACCGTGACCCCACCCCGCTCGAGCCGGTCGGCGAGGGTGCCCTGGTCGGCGTAGGCCATGACCAGGTAGGGCCGGCCGTCGTCGAGCGAACCGGCGTCGTAGACGGGGACGACGTGCGGCGACTCGACGCGCCGCAGGTAGCGCCCCTCCTCGACGAACCGGGTGCGGACCTCGTGCTGCTCGGACCAGTTGTCGGCCAGCACCTTGATCGCGACCGGCGCGTCGAGCTGCTCGTCGTAGCCCAGCCACACCGTCGCGAACCCACCGCTGCCGATCCGCCGCCGCACCGCGTAGCGTCCGAAGTGGCTCGGCCCGCTGTTCGGAGGCGGCTGGGAGTCGGACACCGGTGCATTATCGTCCACAGGCCTGGATCGGGGCTCTCGGGGAAGGGTGGCGGCATGGCAACGCAGAGCGAGGACGCCGCGTACGGCGGCGAGACCACCCCCGACGAGATCGACGAGCTGGCGCGACGGGCCCAGGCCGGCGACGCGGCCGCGCTCGACGCGGTGCTCACGGCGATCCGCCCGCGCACGCTCAACGTCTGCCGGGGAGTGCTGCCCTACACGCCCGACGCCGAGGACGCCTGCCAGGAGGCGCTGCTCAACATCGCCACCAAGATCTCCTCCTGGGGCGGGCGGGGCCGCTTCACCACGTGGACCCACGTCGTCGCGGTCAACAGCGCCCGCACGACCTACCGACGGATGAAGAACCAGGCCGCCGCCTACGACCCGCAGGACCACAACCCGCTCAGCGAGAAGCCCGACCCCCGCACCACCAGCGTCATCGCCGGCACCCGCCTCGACCTGCTCGAGGCGATGGAGACGATCGAGAAGGACCACCCGCAGTACGTCGAGCCGCTGCTGCTCCGCGACGTCTACGGCATGCCCTACGACGAGATCGCCGAGCTGGTCGGCGTCCCCCTCGGCACGATCAAGGCCCAGATCCACCACGGCCGCAAGCTCGCCCGCCCGCTGCTGCGGGGCGAGGAGTGAGCCGGAGGGCCCCGGTCCCGCTCGTCGCCCTCGTCGCGGTCGCGGCCCTCGTCGCCGCCTGCTCGAGCGACGCCGACGGGGACTCGGCGCCGAGCCCGGCGCCGTCGACGAGCACGGCCACGACGCCGGAGCCGACCTCCGAGCGGACGTCGGAGCCCACGTCGGAGCCGACCGAGCCCGGTGGACCCGACCTCGACCTGGCCCTCAGCGAGACCGTCGAGGACTCCGTCTACCCCGAGATCGGCGACCCCGGCGTCGACGCGCTCCACTACGACCTCGACCTCACCTGGGACCCGGAGAGCGACACCCTCACCGGCCACGAGATCCTCACCTTCCGCTCGACCGCCGACGCCGAGCAGTTCCAGCTCGACTTCTCCGACACCCTCGACGTCACCTCCGTCGCGATCGACGGCACCGAGCTCGACCACGAGCAGCGCGGCAAGGACCTCGTCGTCACGCACCCCGTCGCGACCGACGAGCGCTACGTGGTCGAGATCCGCTACCAGGGCACGCCGGAGCCGGTCGACGCCCCCACGACGCGCGGCGACTTCTCGACGACCGGCTTCACCATCGACGACGAGCACCAGGCCTGGACCATGCAGGAGCCCTACGGCGCCTTCACCTGGTACGCCGTCAACGACCAGCCGGCCGACAAGGCGCTCTACGACTTCACGCTCCAGGTGCCCACGCCCTGGACCGGCGTCGCCAACGGCGAGCAGGTCGGCGACGAGGATCTCGAGGGCGTCCACCGGACCCGGTTCCACCTGGCCGAGCCCGCGTCGTCCTACCTCGTGACGATGGCGTTCGGCGACTACGACAAGACCGAGGACACCGGACCCGGCGGCCTCCCGATCACCTACTGGACCCCCGCCGGCGACGGCGTGCCCAGCATCCTGCGCGGGTCGCCCGATGCGCTCGCCTGGCTCGAGGAGCGGCTCGGCCCCTACCCGTTCGACACCGCGGGCATCCTCGTCGTCGACTCCGAGAGCGGCATGGAGACCCAGACGATGATCACGATCAGCCCCGACGTCTCCGACGCCGACGTGCTCCACGAGTACGCCCACCACTGGTACGGCGACCAGGTCACCCCCTCGGACTGGCGCGACGTCTGGATGAACGAGGGCATGGCGACCTACCTCCAGTTCCTCTGGCAGGCCGAGCAGGTCGGCGTCCCCATCGACGACTACCTCGACGACGTCGCCGGCTCGGAGGCCCGGACCCGCGCCGAGAACGGCCCGCCGGGCGACTTCGACCCCGGCGAGTTCGCCGCCCCCAACGTCTACCTCTCCGGTGCCTTCCTCTGGCACGCCCTGCGGCTGCGGGTCGGCGAGGAGCCGTTCTGGAAGGCCGTCCGCGGCTGGCCGCTGAGCCAGGACAACCAGAACGCCGACCGCGACACCCTGCTCGCCTACCTCGAGGAGCAGACCGGCGAGGACCTCGGCGCGTTCTGGGACGCCTGGCTCCTCGGCGACACCACCCCGCCCCTGTCCTGAGCCCCGCAGGTCCCCGCCGTTCGTCGCGGAGAACTGACCGCTCGTCGCACGCGCGTCCCCGTCCGGCGCAGCGCCCGCGCGCACCCCTGACGGCCGCCTCACGCCGTCCCTAGCGTGACCGGCGTCACGTCCGACCCGTCAGCACCCCGGAAAGGCGCCGCACCATGGCCCAGGACACGTCCCAACCCAACGAGATGGCCGCGCGCCACGACCCGTTCTACGACGAGCTGCACGCCTCCGACGACTTCGTCGAGCTGCGCCGGCGCTACCGCGGCTTCGCGGTCCCCGCGACGGTGCTGTTCCTGGCCTGGTTCCTGCTCTACGTCGTGCTGTCCAACTGGGCGACCGGCTTCATGTCGCACCGGCTGTTCGGCAACATCAACGTCGCCCTGGTCTTCGGGCTGCTGCAGTTCCTCTCGACGTTCCTCATCGCGTTCGTCTACAGCCGCTACTCGACCGCCAACCTCGACCCGCTGGCCACCAAGCTGCAGGACCGCTACGAGGCCGACCTGGCCGGCCGTCCCACCGGACCGAAGGGCACGGGCCACTGACATGGACGACAAGGTCCTCACCATCGGGCTGTTCCTCGCCGTCGTCGCCCTGACGGTCTACATCACGCTGCGCGCCAGCCGTACGACGTCCGGCACCAGCGACTTCTACGCCGGCGGCCGGTCGTTCTCGCCGATCCAGAACGGCCTGGCGATCGGCGGCGACTACATGTCGGCCGCGTCGTTCCTCGGCATCTCGGGCGCCATCGCGCTCACCGGCTACGACGGCTTCCTCTACTCGATCGGCTTCCTCGTCGCCTGGCTCGTCGCGCTGCTCCTCGTCGCCGAGATGCTGCGCAACTCGGGCAAGTTCACGATGGCCGACCAGCTGGCCTACCGGATGAAGCAGCGACCGGTCCGCACCGCGGCCGCCGGGTCGACCGTGGTCGTCTCGATCTTCTACCTGCTCGCCCAGATGGTCGGCGCCGGCACGCTCGTCGCGCTGCTCCTCGACATCGAGACCACCAACACCCTCGCGATCAGCGCCGTCATCGCCGGGGTCGGTGCGCTGATGATCTTCTACGTCACCGTCGGCGGCATGAAGGGCACGACCTGGGTCCAGATCGTGAAGGCCGTCCTGCTGATGGCGGGCTCCGCGCTGATCGTGTTCCTGGTGCTGGCGAAGTTCGACTTCAACCTCAGCGAGCTGCTCGGCGCTGCCGCGCAGCAGTCGGGCAAGGAGGGCTTCCTCGACCCGGGCATCAAGTACGGCATCAGCGAGACGACCAAGATCGACTTCGTCTCCCTCGGCCTGGCCCTGGTGCTCGGCACGGCCGGCCTCCCCCACATCCTGGTCCGCTTCTACACGGTCCCGACCGCGCGTGACGCGCGGAAGTCGGTGCTGTGGGCGATCGGCATCATCGGTGTCTTCTACCTCTTCACGCTGGTCCTCGGCTTCGGTGCCGCGGCCCTGCTCGACACCGGCCCGGACAGCACGGTCGCCATCAGCAAGGGCAACCTGGCCTCGCCGCTGCTCGCCGAGGAGGTCGGCGGAGGCGCCGGCTCCACGGGTGGCGCGGTCATGATCGCGCTCATCTCGGCGGTCGCGTTCGCGACGATCCTCGCCGTGGTCGCCGGCCTCGTGCTGACGTCGTCGACCTCGGTCGCGCACGACATCTACAACAGCGTGATCCGCAAGGGGAAGGCGACGGAGCAGGAGGAGATCCGGATGACGCGGTTCGCCGCCGCCGGCATCGGCGTCGTGGCCATCGCCCTGGCCATCCCGGCCCGCAACCTCAACATCGCGTTCCTGGTGGCGCTGGCGTTCGCCGCGGCCGCGTCGGCCAACCTGCCGGCGCTCGTCTACAACCTGTTCTGGCGGCGCTTCAACACCCGCGGCGCGCTCTGGAGCATCTACGGCGGCCTCACCTCCTGCATCGGCCTGGTGATCTTCAGCCCGGTCGTCTCCGGCAAGGGCGAGATCAAGGGGGTCAACCAGTCGCTGCTGCCGACCAGCATCGACATCTCCTGGTTCCCCCTCGAGAACCCCGGCATCGTCTCGATCCCGCTGGGCTTCTTCCTCGGCTGGCTCGGCACCGTGACGTCGAAGGAACCGGCCACGGAGGAGCGCTACACCGAGCTCGAGGTGCGCGCCCTCACCGGCGCCGGTGCCGAGAAGGCCACCGTGCACTGACCCTCGCGCCCGACGTACCGGCCGGCCCCGCTCTCGACCGAGAGCGGGGCCGGCCCGTTTGGGTCGTGACCGACGGGGGCACGAGCACAGGGATCGACCACCCCTGCGGACAAGGACCTCCTCATGGCCGACTACAGCCAGCTCCCCACCCTGATCACCGACGCGAAGAGGGAAGCCCTCATCGCCGAGATGACCTGCAACGAGTGGGACTTCGAGGGCGACAAGTTCACCAAGTCGCAGAACTACGGCGAGTCGTACGCCTCCCAGTCGGTCACCCTCGACGGACAGGCCTCCGGCTCCAGCTACAACGGCGGCGCCAGCAACGACAACGACACCGGACTGGCCCAGGCGGCCCTCGACGAGTTCAACGGGGTCAAGAGCAAGTGGGACGGCCAGATCGACGAGCTCGTCGCGGGGTGGGACCACCTCGACGACCCGACGAAGTACGACGGGATGATCGGCTCGATGGGCGCGGCCATCAAGAAGGTCGCCGCCGGGACCGGCAGCGACGACTCGCAGCTCGGCAACCCCGACCTCACCGAGATCGGCTTCATCCGCCAGCGGCTGGCGCAGAACGCCGGCCAGACGGTCGAGCAGTTCTACCGCTGCTACGGCCCGGAGAAGCTCGAGCTGGTCCTCGACGGGCACTGTGAGGTCATGGCCTCGCTCGGCCTGGCCGTCGCCGGGCAGAAGGAGATCTGGACCAAGACCCGCACCGACGTGGCGACCATCCTCGAGGCGGGGGTCGCCGGGTTCACCCAGACCCGGCAGAACAACGACACCGACTGGAAGGCGGTCATCTCGGTGGCCACGGCCGGCATCGGCGTGCTCAGCGCGTTCACGGCCGGCGTTCCCGGGCTCGCCCCGATCCTCGCGGCCGTCTCGGCCACCGGTGGGTTCCTGGGCGCCGCGATCGACGCCCTCCCCAAGACGGCGGAGCCCAAGAACGAGGCCTACACGGGCTCGCACCCCGACACGGTGTTCTCCGACCTGAAGAAGGCCTTCACGGTCCTCGAGACGTCGATCAACGAGCAGGAGGTCGGCCACGAGACCATGCTCGACACGATGCTGGCGGCCGTCGCCGACACCACCAACCGCGGCAACTTCCACATCCACGCCGCGGCCGGCCTGGCTCCCGAGTTCGGCGGCACCGACGACATCATCGACATGAAGTACCCCGTGCTCGAGACCATCGGCTACACGTCGATGCCGCTGATCGCCCGGGCGTTCCTCGACTCCGTCGACAACGCGGAGGCCGCCGACGACCAGACCACGTGGTTCCGGCCCTACGCGTCGGTGCCGGCCGGGGCCATCGGCTCCGGCGCCTACGGGCCCTACTACGCCTGGCAGGGCCTCTACCGCGCGATCTTCCCCCTGATGAACGACACGGCGGCCGAGGTGGTCCGGGCCGGCGAGCACCTCGCCGAGGCCGCCGGCTACGTCCGCGACTCCGACCAGTGGGCCAAGGACGCCCTCGGCAAGAACTACCAGGACATCCAGGGGGCCGACCTCGGCTGGCAGGCGCCCTACACGCCGCCCCCGCCGCCGGCCTACCCCCACGGTCACAACATCCCGATCTGAGCCGGACGACGGCTGTCGACCGCTCGCCGTACCGCTCGTCCAGCCCGGCCGACCGCTGGCCGAGCCGCGTGCGAGGGGCAACGTCACGGCAACCCGGGGCGCCCTAGTGTGACGAGCAGCACCTGCTCGTCGACACCCCAGGAGACCCCGTGAGCGACCACGACCCGGCCGAGTCCACCCCCGAGGCAGGACTGTCCAACCTGCTCCAGGAGGACCGCACCTTCGAGCCCCCCGCCGAGCTGGCCGCCGAGGCCAACCTCAAGGCGGAGGCCTACGAGCGCGCCGAGTCCGACGTCGAGGCCTTCTGGGCCGAGCAGGCCGAGCGGCTGTCGTGGTCGGAGAAGTGGGACCGCGTCCTCGACTGGGACGACCCGCCCTTCGCCAAGTGGTTCGTCGGCGGCAAGCTCAACGCGTCCTACAACTGCGTCGACCGCCACGTCGAGGCCGGCCGCGGCGACAAGGTCGCGTTCCACTTCGTCGGCGAGCCGGTCGACGACAAGCGCACCATCACCTACGCCGAGCTCAAGGACCTCGTGTCCCAGGCGGCCAACGCCCTGGCCGACCTCGGCGTCGAGACCGGCGACCGGGTCGCGATCTACATGCCGATGATCCCCGAGGCCGTCGTCGCGATGCTGGCGTGCGCCCGCATCGGTGCCCCGCACACGGTGGTGTTCGGCGGCTTCTCCTCCGACGCGCTCGCCTCCCGCCTCGAGGACTGCCAGGCCAAGGTGGTCATCACCTCCGACGGCGGCTACCGCCGCGGCTCGGCGTCGGCGCTCAAGCCGGCCGTCGACGAGGCACGCACCAAGGCCGAGGGCCTCGGCCACACCGTCACCAAGGTGCTGGTCGTCAAGCGCACCGGCCAGGAGGTCGCGTGGGACGACGACGTCGACGTCTGGTGGCACGACGCCGTCGAGAAGGCCTCGACCGAGCACACCCCCGAGGCGTTCGACTCCGAGCACCCGCTCTACGTCATGTACACCTCGGGCACCACCGGCAAGCCCAAGGGCATCCTGCACACCACCGGCGGCTACCTCACCGGGACGTCCTACACCCACTGGGCGGTCTTCGACCTCAAGCCCGAGACCGACGTCTACTGGTGCACCGCCGACATCGGCTGGGTCACCGGGCTCTCCTTCATCGTCTACGGACCGCTGGCCTACGGCGCGACGGAGGTGCTCTACGAGGGCACCCCCGACAGCCCCGAGCGCGGCCGGTGGTGGGGCATCATCGAGGAGTACGGCGTCACGCAGTTCTACACGGCGCCGACGGCCATCCGCTCCTTCATGAAGCAGGGCCGCGAGATCCCCGACGAGCGCGACCTGTCCTCGCTCCGCCTGCTCGGGTCGGTGGGTGAGTCGATCAACCCCGAGGCATACATGTGGTACCGCGAGGTCATCGGCGGCGAGCGCTGCCCCATCGTCGACACCTGGTGGCAGACCGAGACCGGCGCGATGATGATCAGCCCGCTGCCCGGGGTCACCGCGGGCAAGCCCGGCTCGGCGATGAAGGCCCTGCCCGGCATCGCCGCCGACGTCGTCGACGAGAACGGCGAGTCGGTCCCCAACGGCTCCGGCGGCTACCTCGTCGTCAAGGGCCCGTGGCCGTCGATGCTGCGCACCATCTGGGGTGACGACGAGCGCTACAGGGACACCTACTGGTCGCGTTTCGCCAGCCAGGGCTACTACTTCGCCGGTGACGGCGCCAAGAAGGACGGCGACGGGGACGTCTGGCTCCTCGGCCGCGTCGACGACGTCATGAACGTCTCGGGCCACCGCCTCTCCACCACCGAGATCGAGTCGGCCCTCGTCTCGCACCCCAAGGTCGCCGAGGCCGCGGTCGTCGGCGCCAAGGACGAGGACACCGGCCAGGCCGTCTGCGCCTTCGTCATCCTGCGCGACAGCGCGGGCGACGGTGGTGACGACATCGTGTCCGAGCTGCGCAAGCACGTGCGCAAGGAGATCGGCCCGATCGCGACCCCGCGCCAGATCATGGTCGTCGCCGAGCTCCCCAAGACCCGCTCCGGCAAGATCATGCGCCGCCTGCTCCGCGACGTCGCCGAGCACCGCGAGGTCGGCGACGTCACCACCCTCGCCGACTCCTCCGTCATGGACCTGATCTCGAAGGGCCTCGACTCGGGCAAGGCCGAGGACTGACCCCACGGTGGTCGAGGATGGGCGGCCGCGCTCGGTCAGCGGAGCGCAGCGAGGAGCTTCGGTGCCGCCCAGCGCAACGGCTTGTTGAAGTACTGCCAGTTGTGGATGCCGCCCTGCGTCACCCGGGCCCGGTAGGGGATGCCAGCGGCGGTGAGCTGGAGCAGGAACGTGCAGTGCGTGTTCCACAGGTTGCGCTCGAACGTGCCGCTGTAGACGCCGGAGCCGCCCGAGAAGCCCGTGCCCGAGGTGATCAGGAGCTCGACCCCCTGGAGCCGGCCGACCTGCCGGGCGGGGTTGTGCCGGTTCCAGCTGGCCCGGTCGCGCACCGGGTCGCCCCACACGCGGCGCAGGTCGGGGCCGGGGAACGACAGCAGCGGCCCGAGCACGTCGGGCGCGACGGCGCCCGTCGCCAGGGCGGTCGTGTCGACGGCGCCGGAGATGCTGAGCACGGCCTTGAACATGCGCGGGTTGTGGGCCGCGTAGTTGATCGCCCCGATGGCACCCATCGAGGCCCCGGCGATGCCGCGTGCGCCCTTGACGGTGCGGAAGGTGCGGTCGACCCACGGGACCACGACCTTGGTGTGGAAGGTCTCCCAGTCGAACGACCCGTCGTACCAGTCCGAGAACATGCCCGCCTCGTCGCCCGAGCCGCCGGCGGGCATGACCAGGATCGCCTGCCAGCGCTGCGAGATCTCGATGATCTCCGACTTGACGGTCCAGCCGTCGTAGCGGCTCTTGGCGCCGTTGAGCAGGAAGACCACCGGGTAGCGGCGCTTCGCGTTGCGCGGTGCGGTGTAGCCGGCGGGCAGCAGGACGCGCACCCGGTTGTCGGAGACCTTGACCCCCGCCGGGACGGGGACGCGCAGGTCGACGCACCGGTCGCGCGGGCACGGGTCGGCGCCGGTCTCGCGCGGCGCCCGGCTGACCGGGACCTTGCCCGAGTCGGCCGACGGCAGAGCCATCAGCTGCGCGTACGACGCCAACGCGGCCGCCGGGTGGCGCAGCGGGTCGCTCGTCACGACCGTCACCGCGCCCTCGTCGGTGGCGGCGCCCGCCGACGACGACTGACCGGGACAGAGGGCCAGGAGCAGGATCGCGAGGAGGGCCGCACCGGTGCGTGTGAAGGGGGTCACGTCGACCCAACGCCGGTCCGGCCGAACGGTTACGCCCGGGGGTGTCCGGTCCAGTCCGCCGATAGGGTGGGTGCCGGTGCGCCGGGAAGTCTGGTCGGCAGTCTGTCGTCGACCCCGCTAGGAGCCCCGTGCCAGCCCCGTCATCCCCCTCGCCCCGATCGCCCACCCGTCTCTTCCAGCGCGGCTCGTGGCCGGAGGCCTCCCGCGTCGCGGACGTCCTGCGCGCCGAGACCACGGGCGGGGTCCTGCTCATCGTGGGCGCGGTCGCGGCGCTGGTCTGGGCCAACAGCCCGTGGTCGTCGTCGTACGCCGACCTGCGCGACCTGCGCCTCGGCACCGACGGCCTTCTCGGGCTGCACCTCGACCTGGGCCTGGCCACGTGGGCGGCCGACGGGCTCCTGGCGATCTTCTTCTTCGTGGCCGGGCTCGAGCTCAAGCGGGAGTTCGTCGCCGGCGACCTGCGCGACCCGCGTCGCGCCGCGCTCCCCGTGGCGGCCGCGGTGGGCGGGATGGTGGTCCCGGCACTCGCCTACGTCGCCTGGAACGCCAGCGCCGACGGCGACCTCCAGGGCTGGGCGATCCCGACCGCCACCGACATCGCCTTCGCGGTCGCGATCCTGGCCGTCATCAGCACCCACCTGCCGTCAGGACTGCGCACCTTCCTGCTGACGCTCGCGGTCGTCGACGACCTGCTCGCGATCACCGTGATCGCGATCTTCTACACCGACTCGCTCGACCTGGCGTTCCTCGCGCTGGCACTCGTGCCGATCGCGGCCTTCGGCCTCCTGGTCCAGCGCCGGATCCGGACGCCGTACCTGCTGGTGCCGCTCGCGGTCGTCGCCTGGGTGCTGATGCACGAGTCGGGGGTCCACGCGACCGTCGCCGGGGTCGTCCTCGGGTTCACGGTGCCGGTCCTGCGCAGCGAGGCCGCCGGCGGTCCCGACGCCGGGCCGGGGCTGGCCGAGCACCTCGAGCACCTGGTCCGTCCCGTGTCGGCGGGCTTCGCCGTACCCGTCTTCGCGTTCTTCGCCGCCGGCGTCACCGTCGGCGGCCTCTCCGGGCTGGGCGAGTCGATCACCGACCCGGTCGCGCTCGGCGTCGTCCTCGGCCTCGTCGTCGGCAAGCCCGTCGGCATCGCCGGCTCGACCTGGCTCCTCGCCCGCTTCACCCGCGCCGACCTCGACGACGACCTGTCCTGGGTCGACGTGGTCGGGATGTCGATGCTGGCCGGCGTCGGGTTCACCGTGTCGCTGCTCATCGGCGAGCTCGCCTTCGGTCCGGGGTCGGCCGCCGACGAGCACGTCAAGGTCGGCGTCCTGGTCGGCTCTCTCCTCGCCGCGGGCCTGGCCGCCGTCGTGCTGAGGACGCGCAACCGGGTGTACCGACGGCTCCGCGAGGCCGAGACGATCAACGACGACCACGACGGGGTTCCGGACGTCTACCAGTAGGGTCTGGACCGTTGCACCGACGCTCCCGCTATCGAACCGAGGACGACCGCATGGCCCACCAGCCGGCCACCCGCCAGGCCACCCCGCCCGCCGTCGCGGTGCCTGCCGCCGACGAGCCCACCATCGGCAAGCTGGTCACCGACGCCAGCCGCGACATCTCCTCGCTCATCAGCAAGGAGATCCAGCTCGCCAAGTCCGAGCTCAAGGTGAGCATCAAGTTCGGTGTCACCGGGATCGCGCTCTTCGCCGCCGCCGGGTTCGTCGCGGTGCTGGCCATCATCATGCTGTCGGTCGCCTTCGCCTACCTGATCCACTGGAACGGTGACGGCCTCGCCCTGCACTGGGCGTTCCTCATCGTCACCTTCGTCTACCTGCTCGTCGCCGGCCTCCTCGCCTTCGTCGGCATCAAGAAGGTCAAGCAGGTCGGCCCGCCCGAGAAGGCCATCGAGCAGGGTCGCGAGATCCCCAAGGCTCTCAAGGGCAAGAGCTAGCCTTCGCCGAGTCGGCGCAGATGTGAAGTGAGATCAGCGCGAGTCGGCGCTGGGGCTGAGTCTCTGCGCCGACTCGCGCTCGTCCGACTCGCACTCTGCGCCGACTCGGCGTCAGCCGGCGCAGTCGCCGGTGGAGACCTCGCCGGTGGCGGTGCGGCCGTCGGCGGCGGCGTCGGCGACCTGCGACCAGGTGAGGGCGTAGCCGGTCTCGTCGTCGGTGACCGACGCGGCGAAGACGACGCCGGCGACGTGGCCCTGGGTGGTGACGATCGGGCCGCCGGAGTTGCCAGGACGGATCAGGCCGCGGAGCGAGTAGACCTCGCGGATGACGCTGCCGTCGCCGTAGATGTCGGGCGACTCGAGGCGGCGCTCCTCGCGGACCCGGCCGCGCTGGACGTCGTAGGGCCCGTCCTCGGGGTAGCCGAGGATGGCGACGCCGTCCTTGGCGCCGACGACGAACTTGTCCTCCTCAGCAGAGCTGTCGACGAACGGCAGGGTCGGGAGGTCGCCGTCGTCGAAGCTCAGGACGGCGATGTCGAGGTCGGGGTTGTAGTAGACGACGGTGGCGTCGACGGGCTGGTCGTCGATGATCACGTCGGGGTCGTCGACGCCGGCGACGACGTGGGCGTTGGTCATCAGGCGGCCGTCGGCGTAGAGGAAGCCGCTGCCCTCGACCCCGCGGCCGCAGTCGTTGTTGCCGCGGATCTTGAGGACGCTGTCCTCGGCGTCGTCGATGTCGGGGTCGCGCAGCAGGCGCTGGGCGCCGGGGCTGACCTCACGGATCTCCTCGTCGGCGAACGGCTGGAGGTAGCGCGGGAACGACGTCCCGACGGCGTCGTTGAACGCCTGCAGCGCGTTGGGTGCCGACGACGGCAGGGCGCTGTTGACCGTGCGGAGCACCGCCGACTCGCGGACCATCACGGTCAGCGAGCCGATCCGCGACCCGGTCACCGCGACCCCGAGGGCCCACGCGACCAGCAGCACGGCGACCGCGCTAAGGAGTGCCCCGCCGATGGCGTCGACGGCCCGGGCCGGCTGCCAGGTGATCTTGTCGCGGATCTTGGCGCCGAGGAACTGCATCAGCGCCTGCCCGAGCGACGCGCTCACGATGACGATGAACAGCGCCCCGAGCGACACCGTCAGCGACGGCTCGCGGTCGCCGAGGATCAGCGGCGCGACGTAGATGCCGATCAGGCCGCCGAGGAGCAGGCCGGTCGTGGCGAAGGCGCCGGTGACGAAGCCCTGCCAGTAGCCGGACAGGGCATAGGCGAGCACGAGGAGGACCAGGAGCCAGTCGAGCAGGTTCATCCCCGGCGACGCTCCTCGAAGTCGGTGTTGGGCAGGACGTCGACGTTGGCCGGAGGCCGGCCGCCGAGCATGTAGGCCGGGAGCTCGCGCTCGGGTGCGTCAGGGAGGTCATCGATCCACCCGAGGAACTCGAACAAGCGGGCGACGATCCCGCCGGTGAAGCCCCACAGGATCACGTCGTGGTCGTCACCGATCAGGAAGCCCGGCGACCGCCAGCCGCGCGGGCCCGTCACGGTGATCCGGTGGGCGGGGTCGCGCAGCTCGCTGATCGGGACCTGCCACACCGCGTGGACCTCGTCGGGCGAGCGGACCGAGACGGGGCTGGGGTCGCGCCACCACGCGAGGACGGGTACGACGGCGAAGTTGCTCGGCGGCAGCCACAGCTCGGGCAGCTCGGCAAAGACCTCCACGCCGGCCGGGTCGAGCCCGGTCTCCTCCTCGGCCTCGCGCAGCGCGGTCTGCTGCGGGGTCTCGCCCGGGTCGACGCTCCCGCCGGGGAACGACACCTGCCCCGGGTGGGAGCGCATGTGGTGGGCGCGCTCGGTCAGGAGCAGGTCGGGACCCGACGGCCCCTCGCCGAACAGCATCAGGACGGCGGAGCGGCGTACGTCGTCGGCGTCGTCGGGCACCATGAAACGGGTCAGGTCGTGGACCGTGATCGAGCGCGCCGCCGCCTCGACCGGGCGCAGCCAGTCGGGCAGGCCAGGGTGCTCCTCCCAGGTCACGGCTCGACCCCGAGGTGGGTCGAGAGCAGGTCGCGGGCCTCGTCGATCGAGTCGATCTCGCCGACCTGGATGAAGGCGACCGCGCCGTCGGCGTCGACGAACATCGTCTGCGGGTAGGCCGCGCGCAGACCGAGGTCGGCGTCGTCGAAGATCTCGCCGCCGGGGTCGGCGATCTGGGGGTAGGTCGCCCCGATCATGTCGGCGAACGAGATGGCGGCCTCGGGGTAGGTCTCGATGTCGAGCCCGACGACGTCGACGCGGTCGACGTACTGCTCGTGGACCTGCTGGAGGATCGGCATCTCGGCGCGGCAGGGGCCGCACCCGGAGTACCAGAGGTTGATGAGCATCGGACCCCGGAGCGACGACAGGTCGACGTCGGGGCCGCCGCCGAGGCACGGGAGGGTCAGGGCCGGCAGCTTTCCGTCGCCGTCGCCGGGGATGCAGTCATCGATGCCGGCCGCGGCCTTCTGCTCCCGCAGCGCGGGGGTGTCGACCTCGACGTCGCTCTTGCGGGTCGCGGACGGGGGGTCGTCGCACCCGGCCAGCAGCACGACCGCGACCGCGAGCGCGGCCAGCACCTTCCTCACGCCGGACCCTGCGTCTTGAGCAGCTTGGCGGCGGCCTCGGGGTCGGTCGGGCCCTCGCCGAAGGCCGGGCACAGCCCGGCGACCGGGCACGCACCGCAGGCCGGCTTCTTGGCGTGGCAGCACCGACGGCCGTGCCAGATGACGTGGTGGCTGAGCATCGTCCAGTCGCGCTTGGGGAACAGCGCGCCGACCGCGTGCTCGGCCTTGACCGGGTCGGTCTCGTCGGTCCAGTCGAAGCGGCGCACCAGCCGGCCGAAGTGGGTGTCGACGGTGATGCCGGGGACGTCGAAGGCGTTGCCGAGCACGACGTTGGCGGTCTTGCGGCCCACGCCCGGCAGCGAGACCAGGTCGTCGAGGCGACCGGGCACCTGGCCGTCGAAGCGCTCGACCAGCGCGGCGCTCAGCTTGAGCAGCGCCTCGGTCTTGGCGCGGAAGAAGCCCAGCGGGCCGATGATCGTCTCGAGGGCCTCGCGGTCGGCCGCGGCCATCGTCGCGGGGTCGGGGTAGGCCGCGAAGAGGGTCGGGCGCACCGCGTTGACGCGACGGTCGGTGGTCTGGGCGCTCAGCACGGTGACCACCAGCAGCTCGAAGGCGTTGTCGAAGTCGAGCTCGCAGCGGGCGTCGGGGTAGGTCTCGGCCAGGATCCGGTCGATCTTGCGGGCACGGCGTACCAACGACGTCGACGGAGGCACGGGCGTCGCAGCAGTCGGCGCGGGGGTCGGCACGAGCGCCAGCCTACGGTCCGCCACCGACATCGCCGCGGCCCGGGAGCGGGCTGGACTCCTGACAACCGGCGACAACTGGGTGGTTCGCTTTCTCTGTGAGGTCGCGCACCCTCTAGGATTCGGGTCACGGGCGTTGCGCGCTCGCTCTTACCCCTCCAGGAGGACCCGTGGACACCGACGTGTTGCGTCAGGCCCCGCTGTTCAGCGCCCTCGACGACGAGGCCGCCCTTGCCCTGCGGTCCTCGATGAGCGAGACCCGGCTGCGACGCGGCGACGTGCTGTTCCACGAGGGCGACTCGGGCGACAAGCTCTACATCGTGCTCGAGGGCAAGGTGAAGCTCGGCCGCACCTCCGCCGACGGCCGCGAGAACCTCCTCGCGATCCTCGGCCCGGGCTCGATGTTCGGCGAGCTCTCGCTCTTCGACCCCGGTCCCCGCTCGGCCACCGTCACCGCCGTGACCGACGCCGAGTTCGCCTCGCTGTCCCACGAGGACCTGCTGCGCTGGCTCGAGGGCCGCCCGGTCGTCGCCCGTGGCCTGCTCTCCCAGCTCGCCGGCCGGCTCCGCAAGGCCAACGACGTCGTCGCCGACCTCGTGTTCTCCGACGTCCCCGGCCGCGTGGCCAAGGCGCTGCTCGACCTCGCCGACCGCTTCGGCCGTACCGCCGACGACGGCGTCCACGTCCACCACGACCTCACGCAGGAGGAGCTCGCCCAGCTGGTCGGCGCCTCCCGCGAGACGGTCAACAAGGCCCTCGCCGACTTCGCCTCGCGCGGCTGGCTACGCCTCGAGCCCCGCTCGGTGGTCATCATGGACGTCGAGCGCCTGGCCCGTCGCGCCCGCTGACGTAGGCCCCTGCGTGGCCGACCCGGAAAAGTAACTCACCGTCCGGCGTGCTTCCCCGCCCGCATTCGGGCGGGTGAGTCGCGCGGACGGTGAGTTACTTTTCTCGTGACCCGCGGGCCACCGACCCACGGACCCTCAGACGGTCCCGGTGATCTGGATGAACCCGATCCGCGAGGCGGCGGGGATGTCCGGACCGGTGCTGCCCTGGCCCCAGAACCGGTCACCCAGGTTGGTCACGAAGCCGGTGCCGATGGGGCTGACGCTGCGGTAGGTCGTGCCCGAGGGCTCGAGGTCGCGGGCCATCTGGGCCCAGGCGGAGACGACGGTGAGCGACCCGCGCCAGAACGTCGGGAAGAGGTACTCCGCGAAGCGCCGGCCGGTGCCGCCGTTGATGCACCAGGCGTTGGTGGTGAAGCCGTTGAGGACGTGCAGGCGGTCGAAGGCCTGGGCCCAGCCGCCGAAGTTGCCGGCGACGGTGTCCTTGAGGACCTGGCACGACTCGAGCTGGAGCCACTCGAGGTTCCAGTCGTCGCCCCAGCGGGCCTCGCCCGGCGTGATGCTGCTGTCGGGAACGTTGCTCTTGAAGGTGAAGCGGCCGGGGCTGCCGTGGCCGGTGTACCACTGGGCGTCGACGTCGTCGACGTACTTGTCGTCCTTGCCGCCGGTCTGCTTCTTGTGGAAGTCCTGCTCCCAGGCCGAGGCACCGCGGAAGTCGAACTTCACGCTCTGGCCCTTGGCCTGCATGACGCTCTTGAAGCCGATCGCACTGTCCTGGGCGCACTGCCACTCGTCGACGGTCTGCTCGATGCCGACGTCGGCGAACGCGCCGCCGCCACCGCCGTAGCCGCTCGCCTCGCCGGACGAGGTCGCCGCCGCCAGCTGGACCGAGGCCGCCGAGGAGACGCCGTTGGCGTCGGTGACCTGGACCGACAGCGTCTCGGGGGCCGTGCGCGAGCGGGTGCGGAGTCCGTAGGAGACCTCGTCACCCGACGCGAGGAGCGGGACGTTCGCCGAGCTCCAGGCGATGGAGTACGGCGCCGTGCCGCCCTCGATCGAGACCTTGCCGTCGACCTGACCGCCCTCGCGCGCCGCGCCGACCGCGATCTGCGGCGCGTGCTCGGGGGCGGCGGGGACCAGCCGGCCGGTCACGGCCGAGACGGCGTCCTGGCGGACGTTGCCGGGCGCGCAGGCGTAGGACGGCAGCAGCTGCTTGACCGAGCCGTCACCGAGCGCCGGCGAGTGGTAGACGAGGGTGGGCGTGCCCTGGGCGACCTTGTCGCCGTACATCCGGACGCACTCCTCCTGCGCGGCCTCGGGGCCGATGATGCCGACGTAGCCGGCCTGCTCGACGTGGCGCAGGGTCTCGACGAGGGAGACGACCCTGCCCTGGCCGTTGATGCTGATCCGGCTCTTGGCGCCGGGGCCGACGACGGGGGCGCCGCCGAGGCTGAGGCGGTAGGAGACGACGGTGTCGATCGGGATGTTCTGCGAGATCCGTCGCTGGGGGATCGAGACCTGCACGCGGGTGTTGGTGACGACGGGCTGGACGTCGAAGCCCTGTGGCGCCGGCAGCAGCGCCTTGGCGAGCCGCAGCGCGGTGGCGCGGTCGACGACCTTGGTCGCCCGCAGGGCCGGGAGGTCGAGGGTCCGGGCCTGGACCGGGCGGCGGCTCTCGTCGCGGCCCTTCCTGCCGGCCTTGCTGGGCACGAGGTCGGAGAGCTTGGCGTCGACGAACGAGAAGCTGCCGTCCTCGGCCAGCGCGCGCGGCGTGATCTTGGCGCGCTCGGCGAGCCGGGCGGCGTCCTCGGTCGTCAGGCCGGTCTGCGTCACGGCGAAGACGGGCGCCTCCGCGGTAATCTCGAGGTCGCGCATGGCCGGGGTGTGGACCGGGGCCGCCTCCGCGGCGTCCGGGGTGCCGATGGTGAGCAGGGTGCTGCCGGTGACGGCGAGCGCCGCGAGTCCGGCGGCGAGGCGCCGCCGGCTGCGGGTGGGGGTGGGGATGACGGTGGACATCGGGGTTCCCTCTCTGGACGGGCGGTGCGTTCACCGCTGGTTGGGAGAAGGAGCCACCGAGGCGACGCCTGATACGTCGATCGTCGGTCTGGTCCGGTCGTACGCCGCCCCGGGAGACAGATCCGCCGGCCGACCCCCTCTCGGGGGTCGACCGGCGGGTCAGCTCGGCGGTCAGCTCAGCGGGTCAGCTCGACGGGTCGGCTCAGCGGACGACCTTGGCGGTCGACCCGCTCGTGCGCGAGACCTGGGCGAAGCCCGGCTTGGTCGCGACGACGGTCACCTTGATGACCTTGCCGACCTGGGCCGCGCTGGGCCGGAAGGTCTTGCCGCTCGCCCCGGCGATCCGATTGCCGCCGGCGTACCACTCGAAGGCGAGGGTGACGCCGCCGTCGTGGGCCCCCGGCACGATCGTGAGGAGCCGGCCCACCTTGGCGACGCCGGTGATCCGCGGCGTGGGCCGCAGCACCTGCGTCCCGAGGGCGACCGGCGCGGTGGCGGCGCTGGTGGCCGACGCGTTGTCGTAGCCGGCCTTGCGACCGGTGACGACGACGCTGAGCTGCGACGCGAGGTCGACCGGGCGCAGCGTGTAGGACGCGTTGACCGCTCCGGCGACGGGCTCGCCGTCACGCAGCCAGCGGTAGCCGAGGGTCGTGCCCTCGTCCCACGTGCCGGCGACGGCCTGCAGGGTCGAGCCGACCCGGGTGGTGCCCCGGACCGTCGGCGTCGGGGTGCTGAGCTGGGTGCCGGGCGCGACGGGCGCGGTGGCGGCGCTGGTCCGGGTGACCGTCGTGTAGCCGGGCTTGGTGCCGGTGACGGCGACGGTGATGACCGAGCCGAGCTCCGCGGCGGTCGGGGTGAAGACCGAGCCGGTGGCGACGGGCGCGTCGCCGGCGAACCACTGGTAGGCGAGCGTCGTCGCGTCCCAGTCGCCGGAGAAGGCCAGCAGGGAGACACCGACCTGCGGCGTCCCGCTGATCGTCGGGGTCGGCGTGGCGGCCAGGACGCCGGGGGCGACCGCGGCCGTCGGGGCGCTGGTGCGGGTCTGCGTGGCGTAGCCGGCCTTGGTGCCGGTGACCGCGAAGGTCAGCACCTGGCCCACCTGCGCCGGGCCCGGGGTGAAGGTCAGGCCCGTGGCGCCCGGGACGGCGGTGCCGTCGGCGAGCCACTGGTAGGCCAGCGTCGTGCCCTCGTCCCAGGTGCCGGGAGCGCCGGTGAGCACGACGTCCACCTGCGGAGTGCCGCTGACGACCGGCGTCGGGGCGTTGGCGAGGTCGCCGGCGGTGACCGGGGCGGTCGGGTCGCTGGTGCGGACGATCGTCGTGAAGCCGGACCGGACACCCGTCACGCGGAAGGCCAGGACGGAGCCGATCTGGCCCGTGCCCGGGGTGTAGGTCAGGCCGGTGGCGCCCGCGATCGGGGTGCCGTCGGCAAGCCACTGGTAGCTGAGCGACGTGCCCTGGTCCCACGTGCCGGGGGCGCCGGTGAGCTGGACGCCCACCTTGGGGGTGCCGGTGATCGTGGGGGTGGGCGTGGTGCCCTGCTGGCCGGGGGCCACGGCGGCGGAGGCCGCGCTGGTGCGGGTCACGGTGGTGTACCCGGGCTTGGTGCCGGTGACGGCCACCGTGATCCGGGCGCCGAGCTGGCCGGCTCCCGGCGTGTAGGTGGTGCCGGTGGCCCCGGCGATCGCGACGTTGTCCGCGAGCCACTGGTAGGTCAGCGTGGCGCCCTGGTCCCAGGTGCCGGGGACCGCGGTGAGCACGGTGCCCACCCGCGGGGTGCCGTCGATGGTCGGCGTCGGCGTGCTGGCCAGGGTCCCGATCACCACGGGGGCGCCGGCGGCGCTGGTCCGCGTCGTGTCGAGGTAGCTCGGCTTCGAGCCGGTGACCCGGACCGAGAGGGAGTCACCGAGGTCGTCGGCGACCGGGGTGTACGTCGACGCGGTGGCTCCGGCGATCGGCTCGCCGGCGTTGAGCCACTGGTAGGCGAAGGTCGTGCCCGCCGGCCAGCCGTCGGTGACGGCCGTGAGCGCGACGCCGACCTTCGGCGTACCGGTGATGGTGGGCACCGGAGCGGGCGTGAGCTGCTGGATGTCGACCGAGGTGCTCGCGGCGCAGGCCGTGCAGGTCGAGCCGAGGGTGGCGGCGCGGGCGGTCGCGGCCAGGGTGCGCTGCGAGGCGTCGGCGTCGACCACGACGGGGATCGCGATCTGCGCGACGTTGCTGCCCGCGGTGACCGGCGTGCTCGGCACGGTCCAGGTCAGCGTGGTGCCGTCGAGGGTGGTCCCGGCGGGCAGGTTGGCGGCCGGCAGGTCGGCGTCGTCGAGGACGTCGGCGAGGTCGACCGTGATCACCGGGGTCATCGGGACCCGGCCGGTGTTGGTGGCCGTGACGGTGTAGGTGACCGTGCTGCCGGGCAGGGCCGGGCCTGCGGGGGTGGTGATCTCCAGGTTGTGCTTGAACGGCCAGACGGGCTTGCCGGTCTCGTAGATCCAGTCGGTGAAGAAGGCCGTCAGGTCGCGGCCGGAGATCTCCTCGGCGAGGTTCTCGAAGTCGCCGGCGCCGCCGTTGGCGTTGCCGTAGCGGCTCTCCCACGTCTTGACGAAGGTGAGGAAGTCGGGGGTGCCGATGGCGGTGCGGAGGGCCTCGTAGAACTGAGCACCGCGCGTGTAGGTCTGGTAGCCGTAGAGCTGGCTGGTCGCGGTCATGCCGGACGGCGCGGTGTTCCAGTTGGCGCTGGTCGCGGCGGTGTTGTTCCAGCTGTTGAAGTAGGTCGTCTCGACGGCCGTGGGGTTGGGGGCCGTGGCGGAGAGCACGCTGGTGTACCAGGACGGGCCCCAGGTGGCCATGCCCTCGTTGATCCAGATGTCGTTCCACACCTTGGGCGCGACGGCGTCGCCGTACCACTGGTGGGCGAGCTCGTGGATGAGCGTGTTGCCGTTGAGGGAGCTGACGCTCGGGAAGAAGGAGCGGTCCTGCGTCTCGAGCGCGTAGTTGATCGCGCTGGGCACGGTGTCCATCACGATGCCGGTGCTGTTGCCCGGGTAGGGGCCGTAGAGGGCCTCGAGGCGCTGGATGATCGTCGACAGCTGGCTGCGGCGGGTGGTGAACGTCGTCTTGTTGGCTGCCGACTGGGCCGAGTCGATGAACGACCACTCCGGGATGACCCGGCCGCTGGCCAGGGTGACCGTCGACTCGATCATGTCGTACTTGCCGATGCTGATGAGGATCAGCTCGGACGCCATCTGCTGCGCCTGGTTCCAGACCCACGTGGTGCGGGTGCCGTCCCCGTTGGGGGTGCGCGAGAGGAGCTCGCCGTTGGAGACGGCGGAGGCCGGGGCGGTGCCGGCGGTGTTGGTGACCGTGGTGGGGATGTCGAGCGCGAACCGGTAGGTCGCCTTGTCGCTCGGGGTGTTGTTGACCGGGAGGCCGGCCATCGCGCCGATCGGCTGGGCGAGGAAGGTCGCGCCGTCAGCCGTGGCGTTCCAGCCCTCGGCGGAGCCGTCGGTGTCGAGGTGGCTGCTCGGCACGCCGCTATAGGTGATGACCGTCGAGAACGCGCCGCTCACCGGGGTGGCGGGCGTGACGACCAGCTTGTGGGCGGCCGGCGGCTCCGTGCCGGTGCCGTCGACGCGCGTGAACCCGGCCGCGGTGCCGTTGACCGTGACGGCCGAGACGGTGAGGTTGGCGCCCTCGAAGTCGAGGGCGTAGGACGACAGGGGCGCGCCGGTCGTGGTCGCGTCGACCGTCACGGTCGCCGCGATCGTCGACAGCGCGAGCGTCGCGCCCGGCGTCCAGGCGAGCTTGACGTCGTAGTGCGCCACGTCGTAGCCGCCGTTGCCCTGGTTGGGGAACAGCGGGTCCCCCGACGTCAGGGCCCCGGCGACGGGGTCGACGGCGAACGCGGGGAGCGCCGGCTGGAGGGTGGCGATCAGTCCCCCAGCCAGGCTGAGGGCGGCGATCCGGGCGGCCGTGCGTCGTGCCAGTGTCATCGAACGTCTCTCTCGATTCGGTCCCGCCGCAGCCAGGTCCGAGACGGGCGGGGGGTAAGCGCGAACGTAGACCCGAGGTCGCCCCGCTGGCCCGAGAACCGGGAAATGTTGTCTGACGATCTCGCGATCCGGTACGCCGGTGACGACCGTCACGGGCTCGGCCCTCGTCTGCGCAGGGCGTCGCGTGGTGGCGACTATCCCCGCTCGGCGAGGTAGGCGAGCTGGGCGCGGACCGAGAGCTCGGCGGCGTCCCACAGGGTCTCGTCGACGTCGGCGTAGACGACCTCGACGACGCGGCGCGGCAGCTCGTCCGCGGCGATGCCCTCGGGGTGGGGCTGGTCCTTGAGCTGCTCGAGGGCGGAGCGGACCTGGTCGAGGCGCTCGCGGCGGTGGGCGAGGTAGAAGTCGAGCACGGCGCCGGCCTCGTCGAGGACCGGTCCGTGGGCGGGCCAGATGGTGGCGACCTGGCCGTCGGTCACCAGGGCGCGCATCCGCTCGATCGACTCGAAGTAGGGGCCGAGGCGGCCGTCGGGGTGGGCGACGACGGTGGTGCCGCGGCCGAGCACCATGTCGCCGGAGAGCAGCACCCGCTCGGTCGGCAGCAGGAACGAGACGGAGTCGGCGGTGTGGCCGGGGGTGGCGACCACGCGCAGCGACAGGCCACCGACGGTGATCTCCTCGTCGTCGGCGAGGGGGTCGGCGCCGACGCACCAGTCCGGGTCGAGCGCGCGTACGGCGCACCCCTTGCGCTCGGCGAGGGCTGCGGCGACCTCGGAGTGGTCGAAGTGGTGGTGGGTCAGCAGGATCAGCCCGACCTCACCGGTGGTCTCGTCGACCCGGTCGAGGTGGCCGTCCTCGATCGGCCCGGGGTCGACGACGACGGAGGTCGAGGCGCCGGGCTCGCGGAGGACCCAGGTGTTGGTGCCGTCGAGGGTCATGATCCCGGGGTTGGGCGCGAGCAGGCAGTGCCCGCGCTCGCCGAACTCGCCGCCGGCCCACGGCTCGCTCATCGGCGGCGCTCCGCGACCAGGGGACGCAGCCGGTCGGGCATCGAGAGCGTGAAGCCCTCGCCGAGCGGCTCGACCGACGGCGTGAACATCTCGGCCGACCGCGACGCGGCCTCGGCGAGGACGTCGTCGGGCGTGGCGAAGCTGCCCACCTCCATCGAGGTCAGGTAGGTCGGCGGCATCATCGCGAGCTCGCCGGCGTCGGCCTGCTCCGCGGCGTTGCGCGCCGGGAGCCAGACCACCGACGACGACTCCGACGACACGTCGCGGGTGCGCTGGCCCGCGGGCAGGACCGCGACGAAGAACCAGGTGCGGTAGCGCTTGGGCTCGAACACCGGCGTCAGCCAGGCGTCCCAGACGCCGAGCAGGTCGGTGCGGAGGACGAGCCCGCGGCGGAGCAGGAAGTCGGTCATGGACAGCTCGCGCGTCTCGAGCGCGACCCGGTCGGCCTCCCAGTCGTCGCCGGTGGTGTCGGCGACGACCTCGTCGGCCGACGGCCCGGCGAGCAGCACCCCCGACTCCTCGAAGGTCTCGCGCACCGCGGTGCACACCAGCGCCCGGGCCGTCTCCTCGTCGCTGCCCAGTCGCTCGGCCCACTCGGCCGGCGTCGGGCCGGCCCACGCCACCTCGGTGTCGAAGTCGCGGGGGTCGACGCCCCCGCCGGGGAAGACCGCCATCCCGGCGGCGAAGTCCATCGAGACCTGCCGGCGCATGTAGTAGACGTCGGGCCCGACGTCGGCGGCCGACGGACGCATCAGCACGACCGTCGCCGCGTTGCGCGGCTCGACCGGGGTCCTGGTGCCGTCGGCGTACTCACGCGCGACCGCGACCAGGTCGTCGGGCAGCGGCACCGGCGGCAGCGGGATCTTCACACCTCGACCAGGATCTCGACCTCGACGGGGGCGTCGAGCGGCAGCGCGGACACCCCGACCGCCGAGCGGGCGTGGACCCCGGCGTCGCCGAAGACCTCGCCGAGGAGCTCGGAGGCGCCGTTGGCCACCCCCGGCTGGCCGGTGAAGTCGGGCGTCGAGGCCACGAACACCACGACCTTGACGACGCGCTTGACCAGCCCCAGGTCGCCGATCTCGGCCTTGACCGCGGCGATCGCGTTGAGCGCGCACTGCTGCGCGCAGGCGTAGGCCTCCTCGGCCGTCACCTCGGCGCCGACCTTGCCGGTCGTGATGAGCTCGCCCGAGCGCACCGGCAGCTGGCCCGAGGTGAACACCTGGTGGCCGGAGCGTACGGCGGGCACGTAGACCGCCACCGGCTTGGCGACCTCGGGGACGGCGTGCCCGAGCGCGGCCAGCCGCTCCTCGGGCGTGCTCACGCCTTGGCCCGCTTGAGGAACGCCACCAGACCGCCCTGGGCGTTGGTGTGGATCGCCACCAGCTCCCACCCGTCCTGGCCGAAGTTGTTGAGCATCAGCGCCTCGTTGTGGAGCGGAATCGGCGCCACTTGGTACTCCCAGGTCGTCATGCCTGGCACCTTACTCAGCGCCGGCGTCATCCCGTGGGCTGACGCCTCCCCGGCCGGGCTCGTCCTACGGTGGGCGGGTGGACGAGGCGGACGGCGTACGGCAGCCGTGGCGTCTCGGTGCCCGCGGCGAGCGTGCCCTCGACGTAGGGCTCGTGGTGGTGCTCGTCCTGCCGGTCCCGCTCTATGCCGTCGCCGGGGTCTGGATCGGCCTGCTGCTGGCGCCGCTGCAGGCGCTGCCGCTGCTGTGGCGCCGTGAGCGCCCGAACCTCGCGTTCACGGCTGTCGCGCTCGCGAGCGCGCTGCAGGTGCCGCTGACCGACACCCCCCTCCACACCCAGGTGGCGTTCCCCCTCGCGGTCTACTCGGTGGCGCGCTTCTCGACGCGCCCGGCCGGGCTCGTCGCCCTCGGCGTGGGCGAGGCGGCGGCGGTGGTCGCCTCGGTCGACTGGATCGTGGGCTACGACGGCGTGCTCACGGTGCGGAGCTTCCTGCCCTACTTCCTCACCGTCTCGGCCTTCGTCGTCACCCCCTGGGCCCTCGGCACCCTCGGCCGCACCCGTGCGGCCTACGTCGCCGCGCTGGTCGACCGGAGCGAGCGGATCCGGCTCGAGGCCGCGCAGCAGGTGGCGCTGGCCGCGGCGTCGGAGCGCTCGCGGATCGCGCGCGAGATGCACGACGTCGTCGCGCACGGGCTGACGGTCATGGTCGTCCAGGCCGACGGAGCGAGGTACGCCGCCGGCAGCGACCCCCGGGTGGCCGCCGAGACCCTCGCCCGGATCGGCGCGACCGGTCGCGAGGCGCTCACCGACATGCGCCAGCTGCTCGGGCTGCTGCGCGCCGACGAGACGACCGGCCGCAACCCGCTGCCGGGCCTCGCCGACCTGCCGGCCCTGCTCGACGAGGACGGCGCCGCCGCCGACCTCAGCGGCGTGGACCGGCCGGTGCCGACGGCGGTCGGACTCACGGCCTACCGCGTGGTGCAGGAGGCGCTCACCAACGTCCGCAAGCACGCCGGCCCCGGCTCCCGCCCGAGGGTGCGGGTCGCGGTGACCGACCGCGTCGCCATCGAGGTCACCGACGACGGCCGCGGCGCGGCCGCCCCCGACGGTGGCGGGCACGGGCTGACGGGCATGCGCGAGCGGGTCGACCTGCACGGCGGCACCCTCGAGACCGGACCCCGGCCCGGCGGCGGCTGGGCCCTCCGCGCGACGATCCCGTGGTGACCCAGCCGATCCGCGTCGTCCTCGTCGACGACCAGCAGCTGGTGCGGGCCGGCTTCCGGATGCTGCTGGACAGCCAGCCCGACCTGGTCGTCGTCGGCGAGGCCGGCGACGGCCGTGAGGCCGTCGACCTGCTCGCGACGCTCGCCTGCGACGTGGTGCTGATGGACGTCCGGATGCCCGTGCTCGACGGCGTCGAGGCCACCGCCCTGGTCACCGCCCAGCCCGGGGCGCCCCGGGTGCTCGTCCTGACGACGTTCGACCTCGACGAGCACGCCTTCGCCGCGATCCGGGCCGGCGCGGCGGGCTTCCTCCTCAAGGACGCGGCACCGGAGGACCTGCTCGCCGCCGTGCGCACCGTGCACGCGGGCGACGCCGTGGTGGCCCCGAGCACCACCCGCCGCCTGCTCGAGCACGTCGCCGCGTCGTCACCGGCGCCCGACCGCGCCACCGCCACCCACGACCCTCGGCTGCGCGACGTCACCGACCGCGAGCGCGAGGTGCTCGTGCTCGTCGGCCGCGGCCTGTCCAACCACGAGATCACCGCCGAGCTCGTGGTGGCCGAGGCCACCGTCAAGACCCACGTCAGCCGGCTGCTGGCCAAGACCGGGTGCCGCGACCGCGTGCAGCTGGTCGTGCTGGCGCACGAGATCGGCCTCGTCTGACACCGACGGTCATCCCGTCGGACGACCGCAGGACCATCCCGTCGCCTGACGACCGGGAGGGTCCCGGTTTCCTAGCGTCGTCGTCATGAGCACTCCCCTCTCCGACCCGCTGTCACCGACCCTCCCACCGACCACCGACAGTCCTGTCGAGCACGCTGCGACCGCCGCCAGCGCCCGTGGCCTGGCCCGCACCTACGGCCGCGGCGAGCACGTCGTCCACGCCCTGCGCGGCGTCGACCTCGACCTCCCCGCCGGCCGCTTCACCGCGGTCATGGGCCCGTCAGGCTCGGGCAAGTCGACGCTCATGCACTGCCTCGCGGGCCTCGACACCCCGACCGCGGGCAGCGTGAGCGTCGCCGGCCAGGAGCTCGCCGGCCTCGGCGACACCGCCCTCACCCTCTTCCGCCGGCAGCACCTCGGCTTCGTCTTCCAGGCCTTCAACCTGCTCCCCATGCTGACCGCGGAGCAGAACATCCTGCTCCCTCTCGAGCTCACCGGCCGCCGGGCGGTGGCCCGGGCCCGACCCCACGTCGACGCCGTCGTCGACGTCCTCGGCCTGCGCGACCGGCTGCGCCACCGGCCCTCCGAGCTGTCGGGTGGACAGCAGCAGCGCGTCGCGATCGCCCGCGCGCTCGCCACCCGGCCGGCGATCGTCTTCGCCGACGAACCGACCGGCAACCTCGACAGCGCCGCCTCCGCCGAGGTGCTCGGGCTCCTGCGCCGCTCGGTCCGCGAGCTCAGCCAAACGGTCGTGATGGTCACCCACGAGGTCGACGCCGCGGCCCACGCCGACGACGTGGTCGTGCTCGCCGACGGCGCCGTCCGCGCCCACCTGGTCGACCCGTCGCGCGACGAGCTCGTCGCCACCCTCGCCGGGCGCCCGGGTGACGGGCGATGACGACGGTCCTGCTCGCCTCGCTGCGCACCTACACCCGCCGCTACGTCTCCGCCGCCCTCGCGGTCGTGATCGGCGTCGCCTTCGTGATCGTCACGGCCGGCCTGACGTCGGCGGCGCGCGACGGTCTGACGGCCGGTGTCGGGGCGCCGTACGACGGGTCCGACGTGGTCCTCACCCTCGTCGACGGCACCCAGGTCGACCGTCTCGTGACCGGGGCAGCGGACCGGGGGGCCGAGGCCTCCGTCCTCGGCTGGACCCAGGAGCCCGTCACGCACGACGGCACCCTGGTCGACCGCGACACCGAGGTCGGCGAGATCACGACCAGCCCGACCCTGCGCTGGCAGGAGCTCAGCGACGGCGCCTTCCCGACCGGCCCGGGCGAGGCCGCCGTCGACCGGGGCCTCGCCCGCGAGCACGACCTCGCCGTCGGCGACGTCCTCGAGGTCGGGTCGGGCCCCGACGCCGCCACGGTCACGGTCACCGGGCTCGTCGAGTCGCCCTCGGCCCTGGTCGCCGGGCAGGTCTACCTGACGTGGCCCGACCTGCGGCCCCTCGCCGACCGGATGTACGTCGACAGCGTGGCCTGGGCGGGACCCGCCGACGCCGCGCGCGACCTGGCCCCGACCGCCGAGGTCGCCGACACCGCGACCCACGTCGCCGACCTGCAGCGCGAGGTCAGCAACGGCGTCGACGTGCTGACGATCCTGCTCCTCGTCTTCGCCACGATCGCGCTGGTGGTCGCGGTCATCGTCATCGCCAACACGTTCTCGATCCTGTTCGCCCAGCGCCGCCACGACCTCGCGCTCCTGCGCTGCGTCGGCGCCACCCGTCGCCAGCTGCTGCGGTCGATCCGGGCCGAGGCCCTCGCCCTCGGGCTCGTCGCCACCGCGGTCGGTCTCGTCGTGGGCGCGGTCGGCGGCCGCGCCCTGGTCGCCGTCGTCTCGTCGCGCTGGCCGGAGAGCCGGCTGGGCGAGGCGTCGGTCTCCCCCGCCTGGTACGCCGGCGGCCTCGTCGTCGGCCTGCTCGTCACCCTGGTGGCGTCGTGGCTGCCCACCCGCTCGGCCACCCGCGCCGACCCGCTCTCGGCGCTGCGCCCCGACGGCGACCTCGACGTCCGGTCCGGCGCCGGTCGGCTGCGCCTGGCCCTCGGCTCGCTCCTGGTGCTCGGTGGTGCCGCACTCCTGGCGGCCGCCGTGGTGACGACGACGGTGCCGACGATGCTGGCCGGCGGGGTCGCGACGTTCGTCGGCGTCCTCGTCCTCGGCCCGTGGCTGGTCCCGGGCCTGCTCGGCGTCGTCGGTGGCGTCGCCTCCCGCCTCGGGGGCACTCCGGCCCGGCTGGCCGCCGGCAACGCCCGCCGTCACCCCAAGCGGACCGCCACGACCGCCGCCTCGCTGCTCGTCGGCGTCACGCTCACCACGGCTGTCCTCACCGGCATGGCCAGCTCGCGCGGGGCGCTCCTCGACGAGATGGACGTCCAGCACCCGGTCGACGCCGTCGTGACCACCGAGCGCGTGCTGCCGGCCGACGCCGTCGACGAAGCCCGGGCGAGCGACCAGGTCGCCGGCGCCGTGGCGCTCGACGGCGTCACCGCCACCCTCCCCCGGGGCGGCGGCGAGCTCCTCGTGCTCGCCGTCGACGACACGTCGACCGCCCGCGACGCCTCGGGCGTGACGCCGCACGACGGCCAGGTGCTCCTCCCCTTCGACCTCGCCGCCACGCTCCGGACCACCCTCACCGTCGGCGACCGCAGCGCCCGGCTCGAGGTCGTGGGCGGCGAGGGCTTCGGTGACGTCGCCCTGGTCACGCCCGCCACCCTGGCCCGGCTCACCGACGCACCTGAGCCCCGCGCGCTGTGGGTCGCCGCGAACGACGACGCCGACCCCGACCTGCTCGAGGCCGACCTCCAGGCCCTCACCCAGCCCTACGGCGGCACCGTCGAGAACGGGCTTGCCGACCGCGCGTGGGTCGAGCAGCAGCTCGACGTCCTCACCGCCGCCGTCGTCGGCCTGCTCGGCATCGCCGTCGTGATCGCGCTCATCGGGATCGCCAACACCCTGGGGCTCTCGGTGCTGGAGCGCGGCCGCGAGCACGCCCTGCTCCGGGCGATCGGCCTGACCCGGCGCCAGCTGCGCGCGACGCTCGCGCTGGAGTCGGTGCTGCTGTCGGTGGTCGCGACCGTGCTCGGCACGGCGCTCGGCGTCACGTTCGCCTGGGTGGGGATCCAGACGATGGTCCGCTCGGTGGTCGAGGACGCTCCCGTGGTCCTGCCGGTCGGGCAGCTCACGGTCGTCGTCGCCGTCTCCGCCGTCGCCGGGCTGCTGGCCTGCGTGCTGCCGGCCCGGCGGGCGGCCCGGGTCAGTCCCGCGGCCGGTCTGGCGCTGGACTGACCTCGTCCGTCGCCCCGCCCGATCCGTCCCGCTCCCCGTCGTCGCCCTCGAGGCCCAGCCGGCTGTGTCGGCGGCCGTAGGCGAAGTAGACGACGAAGCCGATCGCCATCCAGATCACGAACCGCTCCCACGTCTCACCGGTCAGGTTGAGCATCAGGTAGACGCACATCAGGACCGCCAGCGTCGCGACGACCGGGGCGGCCGGCGTACGGAAGGCGCGGGGCAGGTCGGGACGCTTGCGGCGCAGGACCACCACGCCGATGCTCACCAGCACGAAGGCGAACAGGGTGCCGATGTTGACCAGGTTGGAGAGCGTCTCGAGGTCGAGGAAGCCGGCCAGCGCCGCGACCACGATCCCGGTGACCAGCGTGATGCGGTGGGGCGTGCCGTAGCGCGGGTGGGTGCGGGCCAGGCCACGCGGGAGCAGGCCGTCGCGGGCCATCGCGAAGGCGACGCGGCTCTGGCCGAGCATCAGGATCATGCAGACGACGATCAGTCCGATGCACGCACCGACGGCGACGACGTCGCGCACCCAGGTCACGCCCGCCGCCTCGAACGCGGTCGCCAGCGGCGCGGCGTCGTTGGGGTCGATGTCCTTGTAGCTCTGGACGCCGGTGATGACCAGGCTGACCGCGGCGTAGAGCACGGTGACGATCGCGAGCGAGGAGAGGATGCCGATCGGCACGTCGCGCTGGGGGTTCTTGGCCTCCTCGGCGGTGGTGGCCACGACGTCGAAGCCGATGAAGGCGAAGAACACGACCGCCGAGCCCGCGATCACACCGCCGAGGCCGAACACCGCCGGCTCGATCCCGAGAAGGCTGGTGATCAGGGGCAGCTGCCGGAACCCGTCGCCGGTGTCGGGCGTGGGCTGGGCGTCGGGGATGAACGGCGTCCAGTTGCCGACGTCGACGAGCGTGAGCCCCACGACGATCACGATGGCGATGACCAGCAGCTTGATGCCGACGACGACGAGGTTGAACGCGCTGGACTCCTTGGTGCCGCGGATCAGCAGGCCCATCACGAGCAGCGCGATCACCACCGCGGGCAGGTCGACGAAGCCCTCGCTCGCCGACGAGACCTGGGTCGGCAGGGTGACGCCGACGATGTCGAGCACGGTCTGGAAGTAGCCCGAGAACCCGGCCGCCAGGGCGGCGGAGCCGATGGTGAACTCGAGCACGAGGTCCCAGCCGATCGTCCACGCGACCAGCTCGCCGAGGGTGGCGTAGCTGAAGGTGTAGGCGCTCCCGGCGACCGGCACCGTCGAGGCGAACTCGGCGTAGCAGAGGCCGGCCAGCCCGCAGGCGACGGCGGCGATGAGGAAGCTCAACGCCAGCGCCGGCCCCGAGTTGGACGCCGCCACCGTGCCGGTGAGGACGAAGATGCCCGCGCCGATGATGACGCCGACCCCGAAGACCGTGAGGTCGAGCGCGCTGAGGTCCTTGCGCAGCTTGGTGTCGGGGTCGTCGGTGTCACGGATCGACTGCTCGATCGACTTGGTGCGGAAGAGGCTCACCGATCGAACCTCCACCCACGGGGGTCCGACCGACTTCACCCGATCGGGCGTGCCGCCCGGTCCGGCAGCTTGTCCGGTGCCAGGACGATGTCGATCCGGGTGACCAGCCCGTCGTCGACGGTGAACGAGAGCACCGCGAACGCCCGGCCGTCGTTCGTCGCGGCCAGTCCCAGGCGGCCGTTGACCTCGACGGGCCGGTACGACGCCGCGCCGGGCCTGCTCGCGATCCCGGCCATGAAGCGCGCGACGCGGTCGGGCCCGACGACCGGGCGCCGAGCGGCGCTCACCACCCCACCGCCGTCGCTGGTCAGCACCACCGCGGGGTCGAGCAGCGACACCAGGCCGGCCAGGTCGCCACCCGCAGCAGCCGTCAGGAACGCCGTCACCACGTGGCCGTGGGTCGACGCGTCCACGTCGACATGTGGCGTGCCGGCCACCACGTGGGCGCGAGCCCGGCGGGCCAGCTGGCGCACGGCCTCGGGGCTGCGTCCGACCGCCCGGGCCACCTCGTCGAACGGCAGCTCGAACAGGTCGTGCAGCACCCACGCCGTGCGCTCGGCCGGCGTGAGCTGCTCGAGGACGACGAGCAGCGCGTAGCGGACCGTGTCGTCGAGGGTGACCCGGTCGGCCGGGTCGGCGGCGGGGTCCGCAGCGCGCACCTCGGGCTCCGGCAGCCACGGGCCGACGTAGGCCTCGCGTCGCACCCGGGCCGAGCGCAGCACGTCGATCGAGGCCCGCGACACCGCGACCGTCGCCCAGCCGAGCACGTCGCGCACCGGCTCCCGCTCGTCGGCCGCGACCAGGCGCAGCCAGCAGTCGGCGACGACGTCCTCGGCCTCGGCGCGGCTGCCGAGGATCGCGTAGGCGACGCGCACCAGCCGGGCGCGGTGCTCGGCGTACTCCTCGGCGAGGGCCTCGACGCTCATGCCGGTCTCACGCGCCGAGCCACGCGTCGAAGGTGGTGCGCCCGCGCACGCCGGCGTCGCCGGGCGTCAGCGACCCGTCCCTCATGCCGCGGCCGGCGGCGCCCGGCACCGGTACGGCGACGACGAGCCGGCCCAGACCCCGGGCCCGCGACACCCGCCGGGCCAGCCGGTGCATCGGCAGCACCTCAGGACCGGCGAGGTCGGGGGCGCGGCCGGACGGGCCGGCCTCGACCAGGTCGACGAGCGCCTCGCCGACCTCGCGGGCGGCGACCGGCTGGCTGGTCATCCGCGGCACCACCGACACCGGCCCGACCGTCACGAAGTGCAGCACCTGCTCGGCGAACTCGTGGAACTGGGTCGCGCGCAGCACGCTCCACGGCTGGTCACCCTCGGCGAGCAGCCGCTCCTGCAGCCGCTTGCCGGCGTAGTAGCCGCTGGGCACGTCGTCGATCCCGACGATCGACAGCGCCACGTGGTGCCCGACCCCGGCGGTCGACTCGGCGGCGACCAGGGAGCGCGTCACGGCGCCGAAGAACGCCTCCGACTCCTCCCGGTCCTGGGTCGGCACGCTCGTCACGTCGACGACCGCGTCGACCCCGGACAGCCGCGCCACGAGCCCGGCGCCCGTCGTCAGGTCGACCCCGACCGACCGGGCCAGGGGGACGACGTCGTGCCCGCGCTCGGTGGCCACGTCGACCACGTGTCGTCCGACGACGCCCGTCGCCCCGGCCACCGCGATCCTCATGGTCCGCATCCTCTCGCTGTTCTCGCTCATGGAGGGTGGACGAGACAGCCCCGCAGGATGTGACATGGCGCCATGGCGTACGACGAGCAGCTGGCCGGGCGGGTCCGTGAGGCCCTCGCGCCCGAGGGACCGGCCGACGAGAGGACGATGTTCGGCGGCCTGGCGTTCATGGTCGACGGCCACATGACGGTCTGCGTCAGTGGCAGCGGCGGGCTGATGGTGCGGGTGACCGACGCCGAGCGAGCGGGGCTGCTCGAGCACGACCACGTCGAGCCGATGGTGATGGGCGGCCGGACGTCGCGGACCTGGGTCCGGGTGTCGGTCGACGGGGTCGCCGACGACGAGGCGCTCGATCGCTGGGTCGCCCGCGGCGTGGCCGTCGTACGCACGCTCCCGCCGAAGGGCTGAACGGACTCAGTCGGTGAGGATCTCCGGCTCGGTCTTGGCGCGCAGCTCGTCGAGGGTCACGTCGGGGGCGAGCTCGACGAGCCGCAGTCCGCTGCCCTCGGTGGCGGGGACGACGTCGAGGACGCCGAGGTCGGTGATGATGCGCTGCACGACGCCGCGCCCGGTGTAGGGCAGCGAGCACTCGTTGACGATCTTGTGGCCGCCGTCGCGCGCGACGTGCTCCATCAGCACGATGACCCGCTTGGCGCCGTGGACCAGGTCCATCGCGCCGCCCATGCCCTTGACCATCTTGCCGGGGATCATCCAGTTGGCGATGTCGCCGGCGGCACTGACCTGCATCGCCCCGAGGATCGCGGCGTCGATCTTGCCGCCGCGGATCATCCCGAACGACGTGGCCGAGTCGAAGAACGACGCCCCCGGCCGCAGCGTGACGGTCTCCTTGCCGGCGTTGATCAGGTCGGCGTCCTCGTCGCCCTCGAACGGGTAGGCACCGGTGCCCAGCACCCCGTTCTCGGACTGCAGCACCAGCTCGACGTCGTCGGGCACGTAGTTGGGCACCAGCGTGGGCAGCCCGATCCCGAGGTTGACGTAGGAGCCGTCACTCAGCTCGGCGGCCGCACGCGCGGCCATCTCCTCCCGATTCCAGCTCATGCGTCCCCCTCGGTGGTCGAGCCTGTCGAGACCCTCACGGTGCGCTTCTCGATGCGCTTGTCGGCGGCCTGCTCCGGCGTCAGCGCCACCACCCGCTGCACGTAGGCACCCGGGGTGTGCACCAGGTTGGGGTCCAGCTCGCCCGGCTCGACGAGGTGCTCGACCTCGGCGATCGTGACCCGTCCGCACATGGCGGCGAGCGGGTTGAAGTTGCGGGCGGAGTCGCGGTAGACGAGGTTGCCGTGACGGTCGCCCTTCCACGCCCGGACCA
>NZ_JAURVJ010000066.1 GCF_030655615.1 Nocardioides sp. | reverse complement strand
CGCGACCGGCAGCGACCACCGGCGCTGCGCCAGGAGCGCCACCGACCACACCACGGTCCAGGGCGTGACGACGAGCGGCGCCACCGCCCCGGGGTGCCGCGCCGCGAGGGGCGCGGCCGAGGTGCCGTAGAACGCCTTGCGCCCCAGCCAGGCGCCGAGCCGCGTGCGGTGGTCGTGGCGCACCGTCGCCGCGGGCTCGTAGCGGACCCCGTGGCCGTCCGCGAGGAGCCGCCACACGAGGTCGACGTCCTCCCCGGCCCGCAGGTCCTCGTCGAAGCCGCCACCGAGAGCCTCGACGCGGGCCACCAGGCACGCGCTCGGCAGGTAGGACACGGCGCTGTGGACGCGCACCGCCGCCGGGTGCGGGCCGAGGTCGAGTGACGAACGGTCCTTCTCGTAGCGCTCCACCCACGACTCCCGAACGCCCCCGGGCCGGTGGGACCGGCCGAGGACGCGCGGCGCGACGAGCGCGACCGCCGGGTCGTCGAGGTGGCGACGCAGCACGCCGAGCCACCCTGCGTCGGGGCGGACGTCGGAGTCGACGAAGGCGACGTACGCCGTGCGCACGGCCCGCAGACCGGTGTTGCGGGCAGCGGCCGGACCGAGGTTGCGCGGGTGCCGCACGCAGCGCGCGCCGTGCTCGGCGGCGACCGCCCCGACCAGGGCCGGGTCGTCCGAGCCGTCGTCGACCACGACCACCGGCAGCCCCTCCGGGAGCGAGGCGAGGAGGCCTGCGACGGCGCCCGCCCGCCCCCGTGTCGGTACGACGACCGTGACGTCGGTGACGTCGGCGTCGGCGGGTGCCGGGGTGGGCCACCACGGGTCGGCCAGGCCACGGTCGAGAAGCAGCCGGGCGACCTGCGCCGCGACCGCCCCGTCCTCGTCGTCCGCGACGGTGAGCGGTGCCCGGGCCACGACCGCGGCCGCCACCGCCGAGAGCCGGACGACCCGACCGCCCGCGCCGACGAGGGACCGCCCGTCGTCGCAGGCGTGGGTCCGGGTCGAGAGCGCGAAGCCGAAGCCCGCCGGCAGCGCCGTCAACGGGTCGTCACCGGATCGTCACCGGGGCGTCCACGCGGTCCGGCCGCCGCAGCCGCCCGTGGGCGCCGACGTCGATGTCGCTGAGCTCGGCGACGAGACGGTCGACGAGGTCGCCGATCAGGCGACGGCCGAGCTCGCGGCTCGCGGTCGTCGGGTCGCCGAGCACGCCGTTGGGCGAAACGGCCCGCACGCCCTCGCTGCGCAGCCTCGGCACCAGGTCGGCGACGGGGTCGGTGCAGCCGGGCTCGAGCCGGTCGACGAGCACGGTCTCGGGCGCCACCACCAGCATCAGCGACGTCTCGGCGCGGCCGGCGTGGGCGTCGTCGCCGGGGACCCGGCAGGCCGTCCAGGCGACGCCGCGCCCCTCCGCCCTGAGCTGGGACACGACGTCGACGATCGTCGCCACGTTGCCGCCGTGGCCGTTGACGAACACGACGCCCTGCGCCCACCGGCAGGCCGAGCGCGCCAGCTCGACCAGCAGGAGGTGCAGGGCGTCGTGGCCGACGGAGAGGGTCCCCGGAAAGCCCTCGTGCTCGCCGCTGGCGCCGCAGGGAACCACCGGTGCGACGAGGAACCGCTGTCCCCCGCCGGCCAGCCTCGCCGCCGCGCGCTGGGCCGCGTGGGCCGCGACCAGGGCGTCGGTCGCGAGGCAGAGCGCCGGGCCGTGCTGCTCGAGCGAGCCCACCGGCACCAGCAGCACCGGCGCCGGCCGGCCGTCGTCGGCGGTGACCTCGGGCCATCGCATCCGGCCCAGCGTCTGCTCCGCGGTCACGGCCATCAGAGGTCCTCCGGTGTCGCGTGGGCGGGTCACCCCCACGGTAGGGAGCCGCGGCGCCGCCCACACCCCTCGCCGTGACGACCGCACCTGCCGGATCGGACAGGTCCGTCCCTCCCCCCGCGATCCGTTTACGGATCCCCACCTGTTGCCGGCGTCACATCGTTCCTAGCGTCCGAGGGGTCACGTTCCTCACGCCCAACGGAGGTATCCCCGATGCAAGTAGACGAGCTGCTGAAGCCGTTCCCGATCAAGGAGTTCCACCCGTTCCCACGGGCGCTCATGGGGCCCGGCGCCCACGAGATGATCGGGCCCGAGGCCCTCAAGATGGGCTTCCGCAAGACCCTCGTGATGACGTCGGGCCTCCGCGGCACCGACATCGTCCACAAGATCGTCGAGTCGATGAAGTACCACGGTCTCGAGGTCGTGGTCTACGACAAGGTCGAGTCCAACCCCAAGGACTACAACGTCATGGACTCGGTGAAGCTCTACCAGGAGAACGAGTGCGACTCGTTCGTCTCCATCGGTGGCGGCTCCTCCCACGACGCCTGCAAGGGCGCGCGGGTCTCGGTGGCGCACGACGGGCGCAACGTCAACGAGTTCGAGGGCTTCAACATGTCCGAGAACCCCAAGAACCCGCCGCACATCGCGGTCTCGACCACGGCGGGCACCGGCTCGGAGACCTCGTGGGCCTACGTCATCACCGACACCACGACCGACCCCGACAACCCGCACAAGTACGTCGCCTTCGACGACGCGTCCGTGACCAGCCTCGCGATCGACGACCCGGTGCTCTACTTCGACTGCCCGGTCGACTACACCGCCCAGTGCGGCTTCGACGTGCTGGCGCACGCCTCGGAGCCCTACGTGTCGCGGCTCAACTTCGAGCCGTCGCTCGGCAACGCGATCCGCGCCATCAAGCTGACGTCGGAGAACCTGCGCGAGGCGGTCTGGAACGGCCAGGACCTCAAGGGCCGCGAGGGCATGATGTACGCCCAGTACATCGCCGCCCAGGCGTTCAACTCCGGCGGCCTCGGGATCATCCACTCGATCTCCCACGCGGTGTCGGCGTTCTACGACACCCACCACGGCCTCAACAACGCCATCGCGCTGCCGCGCGTGTGGGCCTTCAACATGCCGGCCCGCTACAAGGCCTTCGCCGAGATCGCCGTGGCCATGGGCGTCGACGTCGGCGGCATGACGACGGTGCAGGCGGCCGACGCCGCGCTCGCCGCGTCGATCCGCCTCCTGCGCGACGTCGGCATCACCGAGCGGTTCGTCGACGTCACCAAGGACACCTACTCCAAGAACCGCCTGGGCGAGGGCCCGACGCAGTTCTACAAGGACGCTCCGGTGATCACCGGCGACGACGACGACGTCGACCGGATCACCAACCACGTCCTCGGCGACGCCTGCACCCCCGGCAACGCCAAGGAGTGCACGTTCGAGACCGTCCGCCCGGTGGTGGACCACTGCCTCAACGGCGACCTGGACGACCTCCTCCAGTAGGCGCTCGTCCCTGCAGGCCCTCCCCTCCCAGCCCGGCAGGCCCGACCGCGTCCCGGTCGGGCCTGCCGGCACCACCGCACCCGTCCCTGCCCGAGCACACCCCGAGCACAGCCCTATCCCTGGAGCGTTGCGTGACCGAGCCCGAAGCAGCCGCCGAGACCACCGTCGATCCCGCTGCGACCCGCCACGAGTTCGAGGACATCGACGACGCGCGGTCCCGCTTCCGCGACGCGGGCTACCTCACCGACGACCGGCTCGCGACCACGGTCTTCCTGCTCTCGCGACTCGACAAACCCGTCCTCCTCGAGGGGCCGGCGGGCGTGGGCAAGACGCAGCTCGCGACCAGCCTCGCCGCCGTCACCGGCCGCCGGCTCATCCGGCTGCAGTGCTACGAGGGCCAGGACGAGACCAAGGCGCTCTACGAGTGGGACTACGGCAAGCAGATGCTCTACACGCAGATCCTGCGCGAGAAGATCGGCCAGGTCATCGAGGACGCCGCCACCCTCACCGAGGCCGTCGACCGGATCTCCCAGCAGGACAGCGTCTTCTTCTCCGAGCGCTTCCTCGCCGCCCGGCCGCTGCTCGAGGCGATCACCTCGCCGGAGCCGGTCGTGCTCCTCATCGACGAGGTCGACCGGGCCGACGAGGCCCTCGAGGCCGTGCTGCTCGAGCTGCTCTCCGAGTTCCAGATCTCCATCCCCGAGATCGGCACCGTCAAGGCCACGACGCTGCCCTACGTCGTCCTCACCTCCAACAACACCCGCGACCTGTCCGCCGCGCTCAAGCGCCGCTGCCTGCACCTGTTCCTCGACTACCCCGAGGCCGAGCGCGAGCTCGAGATCATCCGGTCCAAGGACACCGGCCTGGCGGAGGCCCTCGCCGTACGCCTCGTCGAGATCGTCCGCGGGCTGCGCGAGCTCGACCTGCGCAAGTCGCCGAGCATCTCCGAGACCATCGACTGGGCGCGCACGCTGGCCGTCCTCGGCGTCAAGGAGCTGACCGCCGACGTCCTGTCGCAGACGCTCAACGTCGTCGTGAAGTACGAGCGCGACCTCGACCGCGCGATGAAGGCGATCCCGTCGATGGTCGACCCCAACGCCGACGTGCCCGACAGCCTCGACCACGGTCACGGGCACGGCCACGGCCACGGCCACGGGCCCGGCAGCGACCACAGCCACGACTCCGGCTCCGGCCACGACGACGAGCCCGACGGCAGGGCGATCCGGGCGGCCAAGGACCAGCCCGGACGTCACGGCGGTCCGCCGCCCAAGCCCGTGCCCGCCGGTCAGGGCGAGCGCTCCTTCGCCTCCCGCTCGGCGCGCAAGCGCCCGGTCTGAGCTCTCATGGAGGGCGCGGTCCACCGCTTCATCCGTCTCCTGCGGCTGCAGGGCGTCCGCGTCAGCACGGCCGAGGCCGTCGACGCGATGCACGCCGTCGCCCAGCCGAGCGTGCTCGAGGACCGTGACGTCCTGCGGGCCGCGCTCGCCGTCAGCCTGGTCAAGGACCGGCGCGACCTCGCGACGTTCGAGCGCGTCTTCGACCGGTTCTTCGGCCTGCGCGCCGTGATCGACGACGCCGACGTCGGGCACGGCCACGGTCACGACGACCTCACCGACGACGGGCTGCTGGAGCAGTTCACGCTGTCGGAGGAGCCGGGCGACACCCCCGAGGACGGGCACTCGCACGGCAAGCCCGACGACATCAAGGAGTTCTTCAAGCCCGAGGACATGGCGCAGCAGTACAACCTCCACCAGGAGGCCAACAAGATCGACATCGCCGCCCTCACCGACGAGATCGTGCTGAGCAACGACACCGAGACCAGCGCCGGCGAGGCCGCGCGGGTACAGCTGTCGACGCAGCGGATGCACAACCCCGGCAACCCCGGCGACCTCGTCCGCCGTCCCGGCATGGAGATCGACAGTGAGCTCACCGTCGCCGAGGAGCTGATGCTGCTCAGCTGGCTCGAGGAGGCGATGCCCGAGGACGGCACCGACGACCCGACGAGCGCCGACGGACTGGCCGCGTTGCGCGAGGCGCTGGCACCGTTCCTGGCCAGCCTCCCCGAGCGGCTCAAGCACCACCTCGAGCGGCTGATGGAGATGGAGCACGAGCTCGAGACCCGCGAGATCGAGGCGGCCCAGGCCGAGACGATCGACGAGCGCGAACGGGCCGACCTCGAGGAGTCGTTGCGGCGCCTGCTGCGCAGCCTGCGCGGCGCGCCGCGACCCCGTCGCAAGGCGTCGACCCGGGGCGTGGTCGACGGCGCCCGCACGATGCGCGCCAACATGAAGTACGACGGCGTCCCCTTCCGGCCCGTCACCGTCAGCAAGGTCGAGGACCGGCCGCGCCTGCTCGTGCTCTGCGACGTCTCGCTGTCGGTGCGCTCGACCGCGCGGTTCACCCTGCACCTGGTGCACAGCCTGCAGTCGGTGGCCTCGTCGGTGCGCACGTTCGCCTTCGTCAAGGACCTCGTCGAGATCACTGATCTCTTCTCGGAGCACCGCATCGAGGACGCCCTGTCGCTCGTCATGGCCGGCCTCCCCGCCGGCGGCGTGCTCGACGTCGACGCCGACTCCGACTTCGGCTCCGCGTTCGAGACGTTCCTCGAGCAGTTCGGCTCGGCCGTCACCCGGCGTACGACGCTCGTCGTGCTCGGCGACGCGCGCAACAACGGCAAGGACCCGGGACTCAAGGCGTTCGAGGAGCTGAGCCGGCGGGCCCGGTCGACGATCTGGCTGACGCCCGAGCCGCGCTTCTCGTGGGGTCTCGGCGGCTGCGACCTGCCGGCGTACGCCGAGTACTGCGAACGCGTGCAGGTCGTGCGCAACCTGCGCGGCCTCGACCACGTCTCGACGGCGCTGAGCCCGACATGACCACGACCGCGTGGGAGGCGATCGACCCCTTCGGCCCGTGCCAGGCCGGGGTCTACCGCGACGCCCACGTGGAGGTCCGGGCCCACCTCGGGTCGCTGCCCCGACGCGGTCTGCACACCGTGCGCACCGAGCACTTCGACGTGACCCCGTTCGAGTCGCGGCTCCAGGTCGTGCACCGGGTGCCGCGAGAGCAGATCGACGACGACGTCTCCGGGCTGCTCGCCACCGAGCTCTTCCAGCCCGGCTGGCTGCGGGGGCCTGAGCTCTTCGAGCGGCTGTTCACCGGCGTCGTGCTCAGCTCCGACCCCGACCCGCTCGAGGCGTGGACCCGCTTCTACCGCAACACCACCGCCCGGATCGAGGCGTCGCTGGACGGCTCGGGGTCGGGCTCCTCGCACGGGACGGTCGCCGACTACGCCCCCGTCTACGGGATCGCCGAGCGCTCGTTGGCCCCCGGGACGGTGCTCGAGCTCGGCTGCTGCTTCGGCTTCCTGTCGCTGCGCCTGGCCGCCGCCGGGCGACCGGTGCTGGCCACCGACGTCTCCCCCGGCACGATCGGGCTGCTGGCAGCCGTCGCCCCCCGCCTGGGCGTCGAGGTCGCGACCCACGTCACCGACGCCGCCCGCCTCCCCTGGGCGGCCGGCACCGCCGACAACGTGCTCGCCGTGCACCTGCTCGAGCACCTCGACGCCGACCACGGCGCGCGCGTGCTCGCCGAGGCCGTCCGGGTCGCGCGGCGACGCGTCGTCGTCGCCGTACCCCTCGAGGACGAGGCCGACGAGACCTGGGGCCACGTCCGCACCGTCTCCCTCGCCGACCTCGACGCCTGGGGCGCCGCCACCGGCCTCCCCTACGACGTCCGCGACGACCACGGCGGCTGGCTGATCGTCCACACCTCTCGCTGACCCGTCAGCAGTTGCTGACGGGTCAGCGTGACTTCCGTCGACCCGTCAGCAGTTGCTGACGGGTCAGCGAGCTGGCCGGGTAGGACGACGGGTGCGTGCACGCGACGGACAGGTCCGGCGTACCTGTCCGAAGCGTGCACGCACCGCCCCGCGAAGACCGTCCGGACAGGGTGGGGACCCCACCTCTCAGCGGGTTCCCCGGCGCCCCGCGGTGCCTAGCGTCGCAGTCACGACGCCGTCGCGGACGCCGTCGTCGCCACCCGACCGGAGGACACCATGACCGATCTCGCCAGCCCCCCGAACCACCTCGCCGAGACTGCCGTCCCGGCGACGCCGGCTGCCGCCCCGGCACCGCCCGCCGCGGTCGCCCCACCCGCCAACGGGTGGGGCGACCCGTTCCCGCTCGGCCTCGCCAGCTTCGGCATCTCGGCACTCGTGCTGTCGAGCGTGATGTCGGGGCTGATCGACCCGCTCGCCACGCCGGCGGTGCTCTCGCTGGCCCTGGCGCTGGGCTTCACGACGGAGCTCGTCGCCGGGATCATACACTTCCAGCGCGGCGAGACGTTCCCGGGGCTGGTGTTCACGGCCTACAGCGGGTTCTGGCTCAGCTATGCGCTGCTGGTGCAGTTCTACGGCCCGATGGTGACCGCGGACGCCGCCGCCATCACCGGGATGTTCCTGCTGGCGTGGGCGATCTTCTCGTCCTACATGCTGCTGGCGGCGATCCGCACCAACCTGACGACGATCGTCATCTTCACGCTGCTCAACGGGGTCTTCTACCTCGCGGCGTTCGGGGCGTTCCTGGAGAGCGCCGGCCTCGGCCACGCGGCCGGCTTCGTCCTGATCGCCGACGCCGCGGTCGCGCTCTACGCCTCGGCCGCGATCATCGTCAACACGACCTGGGAGCGCACGGTCCTGCCGGTGCCGTGACGTCGAGTCCGCAGGTCGGCTGCGGTGGTTCGACGCCCTCGTACGACTGGCCGTCTCAGATGACGCCGAGCTTCGACGCCTCGTAGACGGCCTCGGCCCGTCGCGAGACGTCGAGCTTGCGGAGGATGTTGCCGACGTGGAACTTGGCCGTGGTCTCGGAGACGTAGAGGCGGGCGCCGATCTCGCGGTTGGAGAGGCCGCGGGCCAGGAGCTCGAGGACCTCGCCCTCGCGCGGCGTCAGCTTCTTCTCCTCGCCGACGGGCGGGGTGTTGAGGCCGCGCACCATGGCGGCCGCGGAGCGGGCGTCGAAGGCGCTCTCGCCGCGGGCGACGTCGCGGATCGCGCGGATGAGGCCCGAGGTGTCGACGTCCTTGACGACGTAGCCCCGGGCCCCGGCCCGCACCGCCCGCAGCACGAGCTGGTCGTCGAGGAAGGTCGTGAGGACGAGGATGCCGAGGCCGCTGAACCGCTCGGACAGCTCGGCGCACAGGTCGAGGCCCTCGGTGTCGGACGACGTCGAGAGCTTGAGGTCGAGCAGCACGATCTGCGGGCACACCCGGCCGATGACGGCGAGCGCCTCGGCCGCCGTCGAGGCCTCGGCGACGACCCGCAGGTCGGACTCGCGCTCGAGGATCGAGCGCAGGCCCTGCCGGACGATGGCGTGGTCGTCGACGAGCATGATGTCGACGGTCGCCGACGCGGTCCCGCCGGCCGGGTCGGTCGACGTGCTCCTCGGCACCGTCGTGGGTGGGGTCAGCGTGGCCATGGTTCCTCCTCCTGCGGCCCGGCTCCCACCAGGCCGACGATGAACCCCGGGCGGTCGTCCGCCAGGGGCAGGGGCAGCCGCATCTCCACACGGACACCACCGAGACGCGCGCGCCGGAAGGCGACGGTCCCGCCGAGCTCGACGATCCGGCTCTCGATGTTGACCAGGCCGCGGTGGCGACCGTCGACCGACGGCCCGCGCTCGAGCCGCAGCCGTCGCGCCAGCACCGTCGGGTCGCCCACGCCGTCGTCGGCGACGCTGACGTAGAGCTGGTCCTCGCGGTAGCGCAGCCGTACGACGGCCCGGGTGGCCTCGGCGTGGGTGGCGACGTTGAAGAGCGCCTCCCCCACGGCCCGCGCGATCTCGTGGTCGGCGTCGGCCGGCAGGGGGTGGGCGTCGCCCTCCACCCGCAGCGAGACCGCGAGCTGGGGGCGGTGGTGCTGGGCGACCTCGTGGAGCAGCTCGGGCAGGCTCCAGACGGTGTCGCGGTGCGGCTGGTGCAGGGCATAGATCGCCCGACGCAGCTGGTCGACCGCCTCGGCGGACAGGCCCTTGGCGGCGGTCAGCCGCTCAAGGATCCGGGTGCCCGGCGCGCCGAGGTCCTCGGCCTCCCCGCGGGCGATCTCGACGGCCATCCCGGCGGACAGGACGTACTGCGTGACGCTGTCGTGCAGCTCGCGCGCGATCCGGTGCCGCTCGTGGTCGAGCAGCTCGCGCTGGTGGGCGACGAGCAGCCGCTCCTCGGCCCGGCGCAGCTCGCGGGTGCGGACCTCGAGGTCGCGGGCCCGCACCGTCGCCTCGTCGTAGAGCTGCTGGGCGCGGCGGTGCAGGGTGAGCCCGGCCTGGTACTGCTCGCTGGTGTGCAGCGAGACCGCGGCCTCGTTGGCCAGGATCCGCAGCACCGAGAGGTCGCCGGGCTCGGGCTGGTCACGCAGGCCGTGGCGGCCGGCGAGGCTCCCGATCCGCTCGCCCTCCAGGGTCATCGGCACCCGCACCCAGCCGTCGTCACGCACGGCACGCGTCTCGTGCCCGGCCCGGATGGCGCCGAGCTCACGGCGTACGAACGCCGGCAGCAGCGCGTCGTCGTCGACCACCGCGCCGTGCTCGTCGACGGCGAGGAAGCGCGGCCGGGCCCCGGTGAGGTGGCCGTCGGAGAGCGCGAGGATCGTCCACGACGCGGTGAGGTGCTCGGCGGCCGCGCGGGTGACCTCCTCGAGCAGGCCGCGCGGCCCCTCGACCGTGCGTACCAGCGCGCGCGAGATGGAGTCCATCGCCCGTACCGCCCGCTGCATGCGCTCGTCGGAGCGCACGTAGGCGCGGTAGTAGGACCCCTTGCCCGACCGGACGCCGGTCAGGGTCGCGAGGTCGAGCTCGTGCGGCGGGCCCTCCGCCTGACCGGACGCCGTCACGTCGCCGCTACAGCGCGTCTCGGAAGAGCCGCACCACGTCGTCCTCGGTGGCCGCCCGCGGGTTCGTGGCCAGGCAGGCATCGTCGAGCGTCGTGTGGGCGAGCCGCGGGATGTCGGCCTCGGTGACGCCGAGCTCGCGCAGACCCCGCGGTACGCCGACGTCGTCGGCCAGCCGGCGGACGTGGTCGGCCAGCATCTCGGCGGCGACGTCGCCCGGCACCCCGTCGACGGCCAGGCCCGCGGCCCGGGCGAGGTCGACGAACCGGCCGGGTGTGGCGCGGGCGTTGTAGCGGATCACGTGCGGCAGCAGCACCCCGTTGACCACGCCGTGCGGCGCGTCGAGGAGGCCGCCGACCTGGTGGCTCATCGCGTGGGTGGCGCCGAGGATCGCGTTGGAGAACGCGAGCCCGGCCTGCAGGCTGGCCTGAGCCATCTTGCGGCGGGCGGGCTCGTCGTGGGGCGAGGTCATCGTGGTGCGCAGGTGGGCGCAGACCAGCGCGACCGCGTCGAGGGCGTGGGTGTCGGCCAGCGGGTTGTGGGCCAGCGAGACGAAGGCCTCGATGCCGTGGGTGAGCGCGTCGAGGCCGGTCGCCGCGTTGAGGCTCTCGGGCATCGTCACGAGCAGCCGCGGGTCCGTGAGGGAGAGGTCGGGCACGAGCGCGCGTCCCATGATCGTGATCTTCACCGAGCGCTCGGTGTCGGTGACGATGCAGAACTGGCTGACGTCGGCCCCGGTGCCCGACGTGGTCGGGATGATCAGCAGCGGCGGGATCGGCCGGGTGACCTGGTCGACGCCGGCGTAGTCGAGGATGTCGCCGCCGTTGCCCGACAGCACCGCAACGCCCTTGGCCGCGTCAGCCACGGACCCGCCGCCGAGGCCGACGATGACGTCGCAGTCCCACTCGAGGTAGTGGGCGTGGGCGGCGCGGATCTCGTGGTCGCGCGGGTTGGGCGTGACCCGCGACCAGACGACCGGCTGGAGCCCGGCGGCACACAGGTGGTCGAGCAGCTGCTCGACCCAGCCGGCCTCGATGATGCCGGGGTCGGTGACCACGAGCGGCCGCCGCGCACCGAGGCGTACGGCGGCGAACCCGGCCTCCGCCAGCGAGCCGGAGCCGAACACGACCTCGGGGGCGTGGAACTTCACCAGCGCGCCGACCTCGGTGGGTGCGGTGCGGGTGGCACGGCTCGCACGTGTGGCCACGGCGGAGCCGGCAGGAGCGGCGCCGGCCCGCGGGCCGATCGGGGCCATGATCGTCATGCAGCCTCCCAGGATGTGTGACGGCAGCCACAGTGCCTCGTGGAACGTTGCAGCGAGGTTGGCCGGGTGCCGCCGACCGGGTCCGGGGCCACGACGGTCGTCACAGGACGTCGCCAGGCTAGGTCGGGTCGGCCGCGGGCGGACCTGCCCGTTCGGGCAGGTGCGTCACTCCCCGACCGGGCTGGGCCGCTCCTGGTGGATGCGCCCGCTCGTGCTCGCGAGCCGCTCGCCGCTGCCGCCCCAGCGGCCGGCGATGAACTCGGCGGCGATGCTGATCGCGGTCTCCTCGGGGGTGCGGGCACCGAGGTCGAGGCCGATCGGGCTCGAGAGCCGCTCGAGCTCGTGGTCGCCCAGGCCGGCCTCGCGCAGCCGCGCCATCCGGTCGTCGTGGGTGCGCCGCGAGCCCATCGCGCCGACGTACGCCACCTCGGGCAGGCGCAGGGCCTCCTCGAGCAGCGGCACGTCGAACTTGGGGTCGTGGGTGAGCACCGTGATCACGGTGCGCCGGTCGATCGAGCCGGCGGCCTGCTCGGCCCGGAGGTAGCGGTGCGGCCAGTCGACGACCACCCGGTCGGCGTCGGGGAAGCGGCTGGCCGTGGCGAAGACCGGGCGCGCGTCGCAGACGGTCACGTCGTAGCCCAGGAACGAGCCGACCCGGGCGACCGCGGCCGCGAAGTCGATCGCGCCGAACACCAGCAGCCGCGGCTTGGGCGCGAACGCCCACACGAACACCCGCATCCCCTCGCCGCGCCGCTCGCCGTCGGGGCCGTAGGTCAGCGTCGCGTTGGTCCCGCTCGCCAGCAGCCCCAGCGCGTCGTCGGTGACGGCGTCGGTGGCCCGGTCCGACCACAGCCGCGACAGTCCCTGACGTAATTCAAGGTTCTGGACCCCGGGATCTTGATCTACGTCAGGGACTACCGCGCCGGGGGCGTCGGGACGGATGACGAGGCGGGTGCCGAGGCGGGCCGGGTCGGGGTGCTCGATGACGGTGGCGAGGGCGACGGGGCGGCCGGCCTCGATGTCGGCGGCGATCTCGCCGAGCTCGGGGAAGGTCTCCCGGGAGACCTGCTCGACCCAGACGTCGAGGATGCCGCCGCAGGTCAGGCCGACGGCGAAGGCGTCGTCGTCGCTGACGCCGTAGCGCTCGAGCACGGGCTCGCCCGAGCCGACCACCGACTGCGCGAGCTCGTAGACGGCGCCCTCGACGCAGCCGCCGGAGACCGAGCCGACCGCGGTCTCGTCCGGGCCGACCAGCATGGAGGCGCCGGGCGGTCGCGGGGCGGACTGGAAGGTCGCGACGACGGTGCCGACGCCGATCGTCTCGCCGGACTCCCACCAGGCCATCAGCTCACCGAGGACGTCACGCACGGGCCACCACCTCCACGAGCTCGGCGTAGGTGGCGAGGGTGTGCCCGGCCACCAGGTCGTCAACGTGTGGCAGGACGGCCAGGATTCCCTGCTGGACCGGCTCGTAGCCGGCCTTGCCTCGGTGCGGGTTGACCCACACCACGCGGTGCGCGACCGCACGGAGGCGGCGTACCTGCTCGCCCAGCTGGGTGCAGTCGCCGCGCTCCCAGCCGTCGCTGAAGACGACGACGACGGCGCCGCGCGCCATCCCGCGCCGCCCCCAGCGGTCGGTGAAGACCTTGAGCGTCTCGCCGAGGCGGGTGCCGCCCGACCAGTCGGGTACGGCGGACCCGGCGGCCACCAGGGCGCGCTCGGCGTCACGGCTGCGCAGCGCGCGGGTCAGGTGGGTGAGGCGGGTGCCGACGGTGAAGGTCTCGACCCGGCCGCCCCGCGTCGTGAGGGCCTGGGTCATGGTGTGGGCGAGGCGCAGCAGGGCGTCGGCGTAGCCGCTCATCGAGCCGGACACGTCGACCAGCAGGACCACGCGACGCGGCCGCAGGCGCCGGTGGCGCCACTCGATCCGGGCCGGCTCGCCGTGTCGCCGCATGCTCGCGCGCAGGGTGCGGGCGGCGTCGACCCGGCCGCGGCGCCACGGCTCCTGGCGGACCGTCCGGCGCAGCGGCGGTCGCGGGCGCAGGGTCGCGAACATGGCTGCGAGGTGGTGCTTCTCGGCGGCCGTCATGGTGGCGAGGTCGCGGTGGCGCAGCACCTCGACGTCGCTGGCCAGGGCGCGCACGACGTCGTCGTCGGCGCCCTCGTCACCCTCGCCGGCGCCCTCGTCGAGCGACATCTGGGAGGTCACCGGGCGCGACGGCGGCGCCGGCCGCTCGCGCGGCAGCCCGTCGCGGGCGTCGAAGAACGCGGCGAAGACCTGGTCGTAGCGCACCAGGTCGTCGGGCGTCGAGCAGAGCGTGGCCCGACCGGCGGCGTAGGTCAGCTGCTGGCCGGCCGGGCCGTCGAGCCCGACCAGCGCGGTCGCCTCGAGGAAGCCGGCGGAGCGGTCGTGGGTCACCGGTACGCCGGCGGCGCGCAGCGCGCGGGTGAAGGCGAGCAGGACCTCGTCGATCTCGTGCGCGGTCGCCACGTCTCAGGCCCGGAGCATGTTGTCGAGGGCGTGCTTCACGCGGTCGGCGTCCTCGCGGTACTTCACCAGCGCACCCAGCGTGCGCGACGACGACTCGAGGTCGAGGTCGGTGGTGCCGAGGTAGTGCAGCGCACGGGCCCAGTCGAGGGTCTCGGCGACGCCGGGGGGCTTCTCGAGCTCGGTGCCGGTGCGCAGCCGCTGGACGACGCCGACGACCTGCGCGGCCAGCGACGCCGAGACCTCGGGCGCGCGGGAGCGGACGATCGCGACCTCTCGTTCGAGGCCGGGGTGGTCGATCCAGTGGTAGAGGCAGCGCCGCTTGAGCGCGTCGTGGAGCTCGCGGGTGCGGTTGGACGTGAGCACCACGACCGGCGGCGTAGCCGCCTTGATCGTGCCGAGCTCGGGGATGCTGACCTGGTAGGTCGACAGCACCTCGAGCAGGAACGCCTCGAACTCGTCGTCTGCGCGGTCGATCTCGTCGACCAGCAGCACCGCCGGGCTCTGCTGCAGCGCCGTCAGCACCGGCCGGGCGAGCAGGAACCGCTCGTCGTAGAGGCTCTTCTCGGCCTCCTCGAGGTTGGCGCCGGTGGCACCGCCGGTCGCCTCCAGCGCCCGCAGGTGCAGGACCTGCCGCGGGAAGTCCCAGTCGTAGAGCGCCTGCGTCGCGTCGATGCCCTCGTAGCACTGCAGCCGCACCAGGGGTACGTCGAGCGCTGCGGCCAGCGCCTCGGCCAGCGCGGTCTTGCCGGTACCGGGCTCGCCCTCGAGCAGCAGCGGCCTCTGCATGGCCAGGCCGAGGAACGCGACGGTCGCCAGGTCGTCGTCGCAGAGGTAGCCGGTGGCACCCAGCCGCGCGACCGCGTCAGCGGGACTGTCGAACCGTGTGGACGCCGTCACACCCCGAGGTTACGAGGGGGGCTGTTGGCCGCCGGTTGGCGCGTCCACATCGCGACCTGTCGCGAGGTCGCCGCACTCGACCGCGACGCAGCCGTGCTCGCGCAGGTAGTCCTTGGCGCCCGCGTCGCCCTCGACCGTCGCGGCGGCGGGGAACCAGTGGTCGCGCCCCATCAGCACCGGGTGACCGGGCCGACCGTCGTAGGTCGCCCGCGCGAGGCTGGTGGGGCCGTCGGCGGCGGCGAGCACCCGGCGGCAGGCGTCGGCCCCGACGTCGGGCAGGTCGACCAGCGTCACCAGGGCGACCTCGCCGTCGTCGTGCTGGAGCGCGGCGAGGCCGGTCGACAGCGAGGCCGCCATCCCGGTCGCCCAGTCGTCGGCCACGACGACCCGGACGTCGTCGGGCACGAGCGCCCGTGCCTCGTCGGCCGACGCCCCGAGGACCACGAGCAGGTGGTCGCAGCCGGCGTCGCGGAGGACGTCGAGGCTGCGCTGGAGCCAGGAGGTGCCGTCGTCGTCGTGCACGAGGGCCTTGGGCCGGCCCATGCGCGAGCCGGCCCCGGCGGCGAGGAGGAGACCTGCGGTCATCGGGCCATCATGACGGGAAGGCCTCGGCGTAGACGGCGGCGAGGGCGTCGGAGTACTCCGCGCTGAAGCCGCACAGCGTGACCTGCCCGTCGGTGGCGGACACCAGGTAGCGGCTGCCCTCCTCGAACGAGACCGCCGACAGCAGCGCCTCCATGTCGGGCCCGGGGGCCTGGACGACGACCACGTCGGTCTCGTCGCCGGCGTAGAACTTGGTGGGCACCAGGGTGACGGTGCCGCCGCTGATCGACTCGACGGTGCCGTCGAAGGCCGTGGTCTGGGCGGCGACCACCTGGGGCGACGACAACGGGTCCATGCACTTGGCGCTGGTGCCGCCGGTGGCGCTGAGCTCGGTCACCGTGCGGTCGGCCCCGGTGGCGGTGCTCTGCTGGCTGGTCGGGTCGCCGCCGGCCGTCGGGGGCACGTCGTCGTCGTTGTCCGTCGTGGTCGCGAACAGGACGCCACCACCGATCACCAGGACGGCCGCAGCGGCGACGATCCAGGTCAGCCGGCTGCGGTTGCGGGTGCCGTCGGTGCGGGACTCGTCGGTGAGCTGATCGGTCATGGTGTCCTCCAGGAGTCGGGCCACCCGGGTCGGGTCGGCCGTCGGGAGCGAGGCCGCCGGGTCGGCCGACTGCAGCAGTGCCCTCAGCTCGTCGTGCTGGTCCGGCTGGTCTTGCTGGTCGTCGGTCATGGCTTCCTCCCCTCCGTCGTCTCCTCATGTCCGGCACCGACGCCGTTCTTTCGCAGCTCCTCGCGCAGCTTCTCCCGCGCCCGGTGCAGCCGGATGCTGGCGGCGTTGGCGGTGATGTCGAGGACGACCGCGATCTCGGCCGGTGCCAGCTGCTCCCACGCCCACAGGCGCAGCAGCTCGGCGTCCTTGGCCGGCAGAGCGTCGAGAGCGTCGGTGACCGCCTGGACGTCGGGCCCGTCCTCCCCCGGCCCCGGCGCGCTGGGCGGCGGCGGGTCGACCGCCGCGATCCGTCCGGCGACCCGCTGCTGGCGTCGGGCGCCGCGCTCGGCGTTGGCCAGGCAGTTGCGGGCGACGCCGTAGACCCACGGCAGCGGCTCGTCGGGGACCTCGTCGACGCGGCGCCAGCAGACGAGCAGCGTGTCGGCCAGGACGTCGTCGGCGGTCGCGTGGTCCGTACGTCGGGCCAGGAAGCGCCGCACCGGCTCCACCACCTGGGCCGCGACGTCCTCGAAGCGCTCGCGACGGGCCGGGGAGGTCACGCCTCCACCGTTTCACAGGTCGGTCGCCCCTTCCTCCCTCCCCCGCGGTGGTCGGTCGGCGCCGTTGCCGGGCCGTCGTACGGGGGTGCGTTTGGGGGCGGGCCCAGCGTGAGAGGCTGCCGTCACCGGCCTGTCTTCCTGGAGGTGACCCGTGGCCCGTTTCCCCTCCGTGGGCGAGGACTTCGGTCCCTACCGCATCGTGCGCCAGCTCGGGCGCGGCGGCATGGGGGTCGTGTTCGCGGCCGAGCACCGCGGCCTCGGGCGGACCGTGGCCCTCAAGGTGCTGTCCCCCGAGCTCGCCGGCCAGGCCGACTACCGCGCCCGGTTCTCCCGCGAGGCGACGGTGCTGGCGCGGCTCGACTCGCCCCACGTCGTCCAGGTGCTCGACCACGGCGAGCACGAGGGCTGCCTCTTCATCGCGACCCAGTACGTCGCCGGCGGCGACCTCGCGCAGGCCCTGCGCCAGCACGGCCCGGTGCCGGTGGCCCAGGCGGCGCAGGTCGCCGAGCAGCTCGCGTGGGCGCTCGGCGACTCCCACGCCGCCGGCGTGGTGCACCGCGACGTCAAGCCCAGCAACGTGCTGCTGCGCGAGATCAGCGCGGAGATGTTCGTCTACCTCTGCGACTTCGGCATCGCCCAGGACCGCAGCCCCGGGCTGACCGCGCCGGGTGCGGTCGCCGGCACCTTCGCCTACCTGGCCCCCGAGCGGCTGCGGGGCGAGCCGGCCACGGCGTCGGCCGACCTCTACGCCCTCGGCTGCGTGCTGTTCACCTCGCTGATCGGCTCGGCCCCCTACGCGGGCAGCGACGTCGAGATCGGCATGCACCACCTCAACGCCCCCGTGCCGCAGCTCGCCGAGTCGTCACCGGTCGCGGCCGGGGTCAACGCGGTGCTGCGACGCTCGATGGCCAAGGACCCCGGGTCCCGCTACCCCGACGCCCGGGCGATGCGGCAGGACCTGCGCGACCTGGCCGCCCTCGCCTCGAGCACGCCGCACCCGCCGCTGGTGCCGCAGACCCCGCTCAGCCAGTCGAGCAGCACGCCGCCGCCCCCGCACACGTCCCCGCGTCCGTTCGCCCCGCCGGCTGCGTTCGCCGCGACGCCCACGCCGACTCCCGCGCCGAGCTCGGGCGGGCCCG
>NZ_JAURVJ010000110.1 GCF_030655615.1 Nocardioides sp. | reverse complement strand
CGCCGCCCGCGCCCGTCGTACCGCCCGCGCCCGCGCCGCCGCCGTCCTCCGAGGCGACGGTCGTGCCCGAGTCGCTCATCAGCGGCCCGACCGCACGCCGCCCCGACCCCGACCGGGCCGCCACGGCCCGCTGGCGGGTCAGCTTCGACACCGGCGAGACGTTCGTGGTGGAGGGCCTGGCGCTGGTCGGCCGCCGTCCCGAGCCGCGGGTGGGTGAGCTGGTCAAGCACCTGGTGCCGCTGCGTTCCTCCGACATGTCGGTGTCCAAGACGCACGCGCAGTTCCAGGTCGTGCCCGACGGCGCCCTGGTCGTGATGGACCGCGGGTCGACCAACGGCTCGGTCGTCGTGCGCCAGGGCGTCTCCAAGTCGCTCACCGCCGGGCGCCCCTCGACCCTCCTCGACGGCGACACCGTCCGCTTCGGGGACCGCACCATGATCGTCGCCAAGGACAGACCATGAGCTTCGACCACGCCCAGACCGTCACCACGCCGGCGCCTCCGAGCGCCGTCTGGGCGCTGTGGGCCGACCCCGCGACCTGGCCGTCGTGGGACCCGTCGGTCGTCGGCGTCGTCCTCGACGGTCCGTTCGAGCAGGGCACCGCCGGCACCATGACCCTGGCCGGGCCCTTCGAGGTCCCCGTCGTGCTCGCGGTCGTCGACCCGGGCACCCGCTACGTCGACGAGCTCACCATGGGCGAGCTCGTCATCCGCATCGACCACGTCGTCACGCCGCTGCCCGACGGCGGCAGCGAGGTCACCGTCTCCGCCACGATCGAGGGACCCGGCGCCGACGACATCGGCCCCATGGTCACCGCCGAGGCGCCCCTCGCCCTAGCGGCGCTGACCGCTGCTGCTGAGGCCGCGTCCGCCTGAGGTCGTACTCCCGCACCAACTCGTGCGATCGCTCGAGTTGGGTATGTGGTGGGGTCGGGATCCTTGACCAACTCGTGCGATCGCTCGAGTTGGGTGGGTGGTGGGGCTTGGATCCCTGACCGACTCGTGCGATCGAACGAGTTGGGTGGGTGGTGGGGCCTAGATTCCAGACCAACTCGTGCGATCGAACGAGTTGGGCACCCGACCGGACCCTCCGCGACCCGAAACCGCAACTGCGCGGTTCCACCCGGCCGACCAACCCTACTTCGGGTCCGGCACGTCCTCGAACACGTCCGGCCGTCCGATGAACTCGGCGTGACCCAGCGGCCAGACCAGCGAGAAGACCTTGCCGACGACGTTGTCCATCGGGACGAACGGCTTGTCGGGGCGGTTCTTGGGCAGCGACGGCTCGTCGGGGTCGCACTGCTCGGGCTGCCGCTTGCACAGCCGGTCGGAGGAGTCGGCCGAGGCGGCCCGGTTGTCGCCCATCACGAACAGCCGGTCGTCGGGCACCGTGACCGTCCAGTTGCGCTGGCAGGCGTTGACCATGGGCCCGTCGCAGTCGGGCTGCGGCCGGATGAAGTCGTCCTCGTCGATGGCGACGCCGTTGACGATGAGGTGGCCCTCCTCGTCGCAGCACTCGATCGTGTCGCCGGGCAGGCCGATCACGCGCTTCACGAGGTGGCCGCCCGTCGGGTAGAGCCCGATCTTGGCCAGGCCCTTGGCCAGGAGGGTCTGCGGTCCGACCTCGGGCCCGAGCAGCCAGTCGCCCGGGTCCTCGAACACGATGACGTCGCCGCGCGAGGGCGAGCCGCCGAACCAGTACGACACCTTCTGCACCAGGATCCGATCGTTCTCGACCAGCCCGGGCTCCATCGACGCCGACGGGATGTAGAACGCCTGCACGAGGAACGTCTTGATGATCAGGGCCATCCCGAGGGCGACCACCAGCAGCACGGCCGTCTCGAGCCACAGCGGGGCGCGCCGCTTCTCGGGGGCCGCGCTCGTCTCGCTGGCCGCGGTCGCACCGCCGTCGCCGTCGTCATCGCCGGCGTCACCGGCGGCCACAGCGCTGCGGTCGGGACCGTCGATGCTGTCGGCGGGTACGACGCCGTCGGTGGCCACCCCGTCGCGGGGCTTCTTCCTCAGCAGGGGCCGGCGCGGAGCGTCGTCATCGGGCACGACAGGGAATGTACGCCAGCGGTCCCCAGACCTTTCCTTCGCCAGCAGTCGCCGACCGGGGCCCCGCCGGAGCGCCCGGCGTCGTCCGCTGAGAACGGCTCTCGCCGTCGTGGAGTGACGCGCGTTACGTTCTGCCCATGGAGTCCTACGCCCAGGGTGAGACCGACCAGCCGCTCCTCGAGGAGACGATCGGGGCGTCGTTCGACCGCACCGTCGCGACCTGGCCCGAGCGCGAGGCACTGGTCGAGGTCGCGACCGGCCGGCGCTGGACGTGGTCCGAGCTGGGTGCAGCCGTCGACGCCGTCGCCCGGGGCCTGCTCGCCGGCGGGCTCGAGGTGGGCGACCGGGTCGGCATCTGGGCGCCCAACTGTGCCGAGTGGACGATCGTGCAGTACGCCACCGCCAGGGCCGGGGTCGTGCTGGTCAACGTCAACCCGGCCTACCGCACCCACGAGCTGGCCTACGCCGTCAACCAGAGCGGCCTGAGGTGGCTGCTGGCCACGACGGCGTTCAAGACCAGCGACTACCGCTCGATGGTCGAGGAGGTCGCGCCCGACTGCGCCGCCCTCGAGCGCACGGTCTACGTCGACACCGACGACTGGGCCGCGCTCTCCGCGGCCGGCGCCGACCTGCCCGCCGATGCGCTCGACGTACGTGCGCAGCAGCTGTCGCCGACCGACCCGATCAACATCCAGTACACGTCGGGCACGACCGGTCGTCCGAAGGGCGCGACGCTCAGCCACCGCAACATCCTCAACAACGGCTGGTTCACGACCGAGACGATCAACCTCACCCACGAGGACCGGCTCTGCATCCCGGTGCCCTTCTACCACTGCTTCGGCATGGTGATGGCCAACCTCGGCTGCACCTCCCACGGCGCCACGATGGTGATCCCGGGCCCGGCGTTCGACCCCGCGGTGACCCTCCGCGCCGTCGAGGACGAGCGCTGCACGGCGGTCTACGGCGTTCCGACGATGTTCATCGCCATGCAGCACGACCCGTCGTTCGCCGACCGCGACCTGACCTCGCTCCGCACCGGGATCATGGCCGGCTCGATCTGCCCGGTCGAGGTGATGAAGCGCTGCGTCAGCGACATGCACATGGCCGAGGTGTCGATCGCCTACGGGATGACCGAGACCTCACCCGTCTCCTGCCAGACACGCAGCGACGACGACCTCGACCGGCGTACGGCGACCATCGGACGGGCCCACCCGCACATCGAGCTCAAGGTCGTCGACCCCGCCACCAGCGAGACCGTCGAGCGCGGGGAGCCCGGCGAGCTCTGCACCCGCGGCTACTCGGTCATGCTCGGCTACTGGGACGACGCCGAGAAGACCGCCGAGGCCATCGACGCCGACGGCTGGATGCACACCGGCGACCTCGCCGAGATGCGTGAGGACGGCTACTGCAACATCGTGGGGCGCATCAAGGACATGGTCATCCGCGGCGGCGAGAACATCTACCCACGCGAGATCGAGGAGTTCCTCTACGCCCACCCCGACGTCGAGGACGTCCAGGTCGTCGGCGTCCCCGACGCCAAGTACGGCGAGGAGCTCTGCGCCTGGGTGCGGATGCGCGCCGGGGCCGACCCGCTCGACGCCGACGCGGTCCGCGCGTTCTGCGCCGGCTGGCTCGCGCACTACAAGATCCCGCGCTACGTGATGGTCGTCGACGAGTTCCCGATGACCGTCACCGGCAAGGTCCGCAAGATCGCGATGCGCGAGGAGAGCGCCGAGAAGCTGGGCCTGTCGTGATCTCGCGCGCCGTGCTCGCCCTGGTCGCGCTGCTCGCGCCTCTGCTCGC
>NZ_JAURVJ010000105.1 GCF_030655615.1 Nocardioides sp. | reverse complement strand
AGCCGAGCTTGCGAGGCCTCGCCGTTGCGCGCCGAGAAGCAGACCGCGAGAGGCTCGGGGTCAAGGACGCCGCAGGCGCCGCGAAGCGGCGCGAGCGAAGCGAGCGTCCTTGACGCCGAGACGCGGTCTGCTACGCGCGCGGCCACCCGACCCGGACCACGTGAGACCCCACGCAACGGACGTGGCTTCGAGGCTCGCTGCGCTCGCACCTCAGCCGACGTCGGGCGCGTGGCTTCGAGGCTCGCTGCGCTCGCACCTCAGCCGACGTGACGATCACGAGTCGCGGATGTCGAGCGCCTCAGCGAGCGGCGTGGCGAGCCAGCGGGCGTAGTCGGGCGTCATGTGCTCGGTGTCGCGCATGGTGATGAAGTTGCCGACGACGGCCGGGCAGAGTCCGTCGGCGCAGAACCACTTCTTGGCGTTGACCGTCTCGGCGCCCTCCGCCTTGGCGGCGGCGAGGAGCGTCTTGGCCGAGCGCTCGGACCGCGAGCCGGGCGGGAAGGCGCAGTCGCCGAGGTCGGGGTCGTCCTTGGTCAGGCAGACACCCGCCTCGGTCTTGAGGCGCGGGGTGTTGCCGACGGCGACGACCCGGTCGGACACGGCGGTCAGCTCGCCGAAGAGGTCGCGCCAGCCCTGGTCGAGGACCCCGAGGAACTCGTCGAAGTCGTCGGAGGGACCGATGACGTCGCCGGTCGCGGGGTTGAGCACCTTGCCGACCGACGAGGCGACGATGGTCAGGTCGGGCTGGAGGTCGTCGATGGTGTCGACCGCGAAGTCCTTGAAGTCCTCGCAGTCCTGCCAGACGCGGCCGGTGGCCCGCTCGACCTGCTGGGCGCCGGTGGCCTGGCAGCCGCTGTAGACGAGGACGTAGACCTCGTAGTCGTGCTCCTCGCCGATCTTCTCGATCGCGGGCGACAGGGCCCGGGCGTAGGAGTCGCCGAGGACGACGATGCGTCGCTCCGCTCCGGGCGTGCCGAGCGGGCACAGCTCCTGGGTGCCGGTGCGGTAGTCGCAGTCGCCCAGCGAGGCGGTCTGCTCGCGCAGGTCGACCAGCCCCGGCACGAGGCCGCTGGGCACGTCACGGCCCTCCTGGGCGGCGAGCACGGAGGCCTTGACGAGGGCGACGTACTGGTCGCCGCCGAGGTTCTGGCCAGGGAACTCCTCGACCGAGATCGGCGGGGTGTTGCCGCCGGTCAGCTCGTGCTCGACGTACTGGTGACCGGCGACCACCGTGACCAGCACGGTGGCGATGCTGACGGGATAGATCGCCAGCGACATGGGCAGCCGGCGCCAGGTGCCGCGACGGAAGGGGTTCTCGACGAAGCGGTAGCTGGCCCAGGCGAGCACGAAGGTCAGGACCAGCGCGGTCGCGGCCACCGGGGGCGAGTTGAAGTCGTCACGGCCGAGGATGCCGCGGCCCAGCACGATGACGGGCCAGTGCCAGAGGTAGAGCGAGTAGGACCAGTCACCGATGACGGTCGCCGGCTTGAGCGACAGAAGGCGTCCGACCGCGGTGGGCTCCCCTCCCCCGCCGCCGACGATGAGGGCGACCGTCCCGACCACCGGGAGCAGCGCCCACAGGCCCGGGAAGGCCGTGCTCTCCGACAGCAGCACCGCCGAGCCGGCGATGACGAGCAGGCCCGCCGCGGTCAGCGCCTCGCGTCCCCGCTGGGGCAGCCTTGCGAGGCTGGCCGTGCCGGGACGCAGCAGCAGCGCGCAGGCCGCGCCGGCGCCGAGCTCGTAGGCACGGGCGAAGGTGGAGTAGTAGGCCGTGACCGGCGAGGCGTAGGTCGTGTGGACCGACCACGCCAGCGAGGCCACGATCGCAACCGTGATGACGATCCAGGCCGTACGCCGGAAGCGCCGGTCGAGCTCGGCCCCGGCGTGGCCACGGCGACGGAGCAGGGCCAGGCAGACGATCAGCAGCAGCGGCCAGACGAGGTAGAACTGCTCCTCGACCGCGAGCGACCAGTAGTGGCGCAGCGGTGAGGGCGGCTGGCCCTGGGCGAAGTAGTCGGTGCCGACGTTGGCCATGTGGATGTTGGCGCCGAAGAACGCCGACCACACGCCGTCGGTGAGGATGTCCTGGGCCCGCAGCAGGGGCAGCTTCCACAGCGAGACGACGACCGTCACCAGGATGACGACGGTGGCGGCCGGGATGATCCGCCGCGCGCGGCGGGCGTAGAAGCCGGCCAGCGAGATCCGGTCGCTGCGACCGGCCTCCTTGACGAGCAGCGAGGTGATCAGGAAGCCGGAGACGACGAAGAAGACGTCGACGCCGATGAACCCACCGCTGAGCCGGCCGGGCACGAAGTGGTTGACGATGACCAGCAGCACCGCGAGCGCGCGGATGCCCTGGATGTCGAGCCGGAAGGGCAGCTGTTTCTGCTGCTCGCGGTCAGGCTCGACAGCTGCTTCAGCCGACATGGGCCGTCGTGTGGATGAAGTAGTGGTCGGTCAGCCGCCGGTCACCGGCCTCGGTGTCGCTGACGTAGCTGGTGAAGCTCACCGACGGCGACCCGGCGACCCAGTCGACGGCGTGCATCTGCGAGGGGCGCGACGCGCAGCCGGAGCCGCCGCTGGCCGACACCATGCCGCCGCGGCAGACGACCCGGTCGTAGAAGCCCTCGCGGTCGTTCATGTCACCCGTGAGCAGGATCGGCAGCCCGGTGGACTTGAGGTCCTCGAGCACCCCCACCAGCACGTCCTGGCCGTGGGCACGCTCGGCGGCGTAGCGCCCGCCGTGGCCGGCGGAGGGGTGGGTGTTGACGACGTAGAACTCACGGCCGGTCGCGCGGACCCGGAGCCGGAGGATCGGCTGGGGACGGGGGCGGCCCATGAACGGGATCGTGAACTGGTCGCCGCTCACCATCTCGAAGCGGCCGGCGTCGTAGAGGATCGAGTTGTCGGTCTCCTTGGAGCCCCAGGCGTAGCCCGGGTAGGCGGTCAGGCCGGTGCGCGAGGAGATCGAGTTGAGCTGGTCCTCCTGGAGCTCCTGCATCCCGACGATCTCGAGGCCCTGCTTGCTGATCAGCCCCGCCTGCTGCGGCGAGCGCACCGAGGCCGGCGGATAGCTGCGCCGCGTGCCCCCCGGGGCGGTGTGCTGGCTGCCGAGGACGTTGAGGGAGCCCACCCGGACGTCGAAGGGCGCCGACAGCAGCTCGCGCTGGCGGCGGAGCTCACGGGCGAGCTGCTCGGCCTCCTTGACGCGGTCGGCCAGCTCAGCCTTGCGGGCGTCGACCTTGCGCTCGAGCTTGCGGGCCGTCGCGGCCCGGGCCGCCTCGGTCGCGGCGGTCTCGGAGGCCTCGGTGGCCTCGGTGGCCTCGTCGGTCGTCGCGTCGTCGGTCGGGTCGTCGGTCGCGTCGGTCGTGTCCGTCGCGTCGTCGACCGCCGTGGTCGGACCCCCGACGAGCGAGGAGTCGTCGGACGCGTCGGCAACGGCGGTGTCGGCGCCCGAGAGCTTGGCGACCGCGATCCCGGCGACGATCAGGCCCAGGACCAGGACGATGCCGATGGTCTGGAGGAGCTGGTTCCCGGGTCGCGAACGAGCACGGTGGGAACTCTGGGGCACCGCGCGAATCTAGCATGGTGGACCGCTCCGCCAGGCTTCGTCGGGGGCGTCGACGGACCTCTCGGAGCACCCGGTCCGGCGTCCCCCAGGGCGGGTCAGGAGCCGGATACGGTGAGGCCCATGCTGCTCACGGTCTCGACCGTCAAGGACTCGGTCGACAACGTCGCGTTCTTCGTGGCGGCCAACCTCGCGTCGGGCGTCGACCACATGTTCGTGTTCCTCGACGCCCCCGCCGAGCCGGAGCAGAGGGACGTCGCGGCCAGCCTCGCGGGCCACCCCCACGTCACCTGCATCCCGACCACCCGGCGCGACTGGTGGCGTGAGGAGCGGCCCCACGGCCTCAACGTGCGCCAGCGCACCAACGCCGGCTGGGTGCGGTCGGTCCTCGAGCCGTTCACCTGGGCCGAGTGGCTGTTCCACGTCGACGGCGACGAGGTCGCCTGCCTCGACCGGGCCGCGCTGGCCGCCGTACCGCCCGGGGTCGACGCCGTCTGGCTGCCGCCGTGGGAGGCCGTCAGCGAGTGGCAGCCCGACGGCGACCGCCCGCGACGCTTCAAGCGGTTGCTCGACGAGGCCGACCTGACGCTGCTGCAGGTGCTGGGCCGGATCCCCGAGGCCACCAACCAGGCCTACTTCCACGGTCACGTCATGGGCAAGTCGGGCGTCCGGCCCGCCTCGGGATCGGGGCTGACGCTGCACGACGCCGTCGCTCCCGACGGCACCAGGCTCGAGCGCCACGAGGACCCCCGGCTCAAGGTCCTGCACTACGACGCCCCGTCGGGCGAGGAGTTCGTGCGCAAGTGGACCGCCCTCGCCCAGGCCGGCCCGGCGCGCTACCGCGCCTCCCGGGCGCCGGTCGCCAAGGCGCTGCGCACCCTGGTCGGACGCGACCTCCCCGACGACGTGCGGGCCAAGTACCTGCGCGAGGTCTACGAGGCCACGACGCGCGACGATGTCGAGACCCTAGGCGAGCTCGGGCTGCTGGAGGGGGCCGACCCCACGGCTCCGGCGACCGCGGTCGCACCGCGTCGGCTCGAGCCGGCCGACGCCGAGCGCCTGGCCGCCCGGGTCGCCGAGCTGAGCGACGTGCCCAAGGGGCCCTACCTGGTCGACGACAAGCCGGCCGAGCAGCCCGCAGGTCGTCGCGAGCAGCTCAGGCGTCTGGCCCGTCGCGGCTGATCCGGGCGCGGGCGCGGGCCAGGAACGACCCGAGGCGCCCGTCGTCGGTCGCGTCCTCGTCACGCAGCGACTCGAGGGTGCGGACCTCCTCGCTCAGCCGGCGTACGTCGCCGAGCATGGTCGCGACGAGCTGGGCGGCCACGTCGCCCACCTCGGCGTCGGTCACCGACGAGGTGCTGCGACGGGGCTCGAGGTCGGCGGGCACCAGGAGCTGCTCGAGGTCGCCGTGGATGTCGTAGTCGCCCTCACGCAGGTGCTCGACCGCGTCGGCGCCCCGCACGCGGCACTCCTCGATCTGGTCGGGGTCGGGCCAGAACCGGTCGCCGCCCTGGGGCACCAGCCGCTCGTCGGCCAGGAAGCTGCGGATGTAGACACCGCGCTCGTAGGCGCGGCCGAAGCCCTCGAGCTTGCCGTTGATGCGCCGCAGCGTCTCGGCCTGGACGACCCCCATTGAGGCGTTGGGAAAGGTCGAGCTCAGGTCCATGTCGTCCCCCGAGAAGCCGACCGCGGCGGCGAGCTTGTGCCAGACGTCCTCGCGCGGGGCGCCGGGATCGAGGACGAGCACGTGCACGCGGTCCTGCGGCACGGCCTTGGTCCAGCGCTTGAGCACCAACCGCAGGTCGAGGGTCCGCCAGTTCCAGATGTCGGTCGGCTTGACCGACACGTAGCGGCCGTAGTCGCTCATCGGCAGGGTCGAGCCGTTCTTGAGGCTCTCCTGCCAGCTCGCGGAGAAGAGGCCGAGCGGCTCGCGCGCCGAGATCACCAGGTGCACCTCGGCCGGCGCCAGCTGCGCCACCATCGCCTTGGCCTGGACCGGCCGGGCCGCGGCGAAGAACTCGTGGCTGATGAGCCCGGTGCCCTCGCTCTCGGCGAGCTCGGCACGCAGACGGTCCCACGCGGTGCGCTGGTGCTCGGGGGCCCACTCCTGGCGGCCCTCCTCGCGCACCGTGCGTGACGCCCAGAGGTGGTCCCGCCGCTCGGCCCCGGGTACGACGACGCCCTCCTCGCGGAGGCGCTCGCGGTTGGCCCAGATGATGGTCTGGAGGTAGGTCGTCGCCGTCTTGGGCAGGCCGATGTGGACGAAGACCCGATCAACCACTAGATCGACTCCTGGAACCGCTCGATCGCTCGCTGCACGGCGGCCTCGTCGCGCGAGGCGACGGGGACGAGGAGCTCCTGGACGACGTCGACGAGCTCGGCCAGCCGCAGCTGGTGGCGCCGCAGCTCGGTCAGGTCGGCCTCGAGGTCGGCGACCTTCTGCTCCAGCTGCGCGACCCGGGAACCGCCCGGGCGCAGGGCCTTCACGTCCACCGCACCGTCACCACACTCCCACCACTCGGACGTACTCCCGACCGGACGACCTCCGGCGGTGCCTGACGATAACGCGTCGGGCACCGGCCTTCTCCAGGAGTGCGGTGAAGGCGTCGGCGTCGGGGCGACCGACCATCCAGGACTGGCCGCCCTGGCCCGGCAGGTAGAACTCGGCGAGCAGCTGGCCGCCGTCGCGCAGGGCCATCGAGCAGAGCCGGGCGAGGGCGTCGCGGCCCACGCCGGAGGTGGCGTCGACGACGTGGCGGGCCAGCACGACCCGCGGCCGGGGCTGGTGCGCGAGGCGCGTCCCCTCCCCCAGGACCGCTCGCAGCTCGGCCAGGTTGAGGCGGCGTACGTCGAGGTCGAGCGACTCGGCGTCGGCGAGGGCCTTGGCGGGCTCGAGGGCGTAGGGAGCGTAGTCGTAGGCCGTGACGCTGTGGCCCTGCCGCGCCAGCCAGAGGCTGTCGGACCCGCGTCCCGCGCCGACGTCGAGCACGTCGGCGCCGAGCTTCTCCGCGACGACGTGGGCACGCCGGGCCAGGGCGGTGGGCCGGTCCGGCAGGGGCCGGTGCTGACCGTGGTGGGAGCGCCGGTCCCAGTAGCGGATGTTGGGCTGGGTGCCGCGGAACCAGTCGTCGAAGGCCCGCACCGTGCGGCGCGGGGTCGTGAACTTGTAGGCCGGGTCGGGGACCCGCCAGCCGGGGCCGTAGGTCGCCTCGAGCAGCTTCTCCGGCCGGGCCGGCACCGGCATCGGCCGGCCGTCGAGGTGGGCGACGCCAAGCGGGTGGATCCACTCCGGCTCGAAGGGGGTGCTCACCTCGCCCATCAGGTGCAGCCGGCCCTCGTCGAGGAACCCGGCGAAGACGTCGAGCCCGCGGGTTACGTCGGCCTCGGTGACGTAGATCTTGAAGGCACCGCCGCTGTAGCGGGTGATCCGCCAGCCCTCGGCGGCGAGGTGCCGCTGCACCTGGAACGACTCGCGCATCACGTCGACGGGGGTGGTGAACCGGCTGACGTAGCCGAGGTCGGCGTCGGAGTCGTGGCCGAGGACCTTGCCCTCGCGGACGGCCCCGAGCAGCGTGCCGTAGGCGATGAAGGGGTCGATCCCGGCCGAGCGGAGCGCTCCGATGACCGCCTCGGTGGCGTCGAGGAGCGCCGCGATGTCGCGGTCGGAGCGGCCGGCGAACGTCGGGACCAATCGACCGGACTTGTCGATGCCGAGGTCGACGCCGCGCTTGTTGCGGACCAGGATCGGCGCGGGATCGGTGCCGGTCGAGGTGACGGTGCCGAGCGACACCGTCTCGTCGAGGTAGACGCGGCCGGTCACCGAGTCGCGCACCGTCACCTGGCTGCGTCCGTGGAGGTGCTGGCGCAGGGGGCGCGGCCAGTGGGCGACCCGTACGGGCCACGCCTTCGCGGCGTCGCCGGCCCACGACGGCGCCGACGGTGCCTCGGTGTCGCGCCGGGTCCAGAACGTCCAGATCCGGCGTCCGTCGAAGCAGACGTCGACCGGGGTGTCGACGGCGGTGACGAGGGAGACCCCCGTGTCGTCGACGCCGCGCACCCGGAGGGGGCGGCGCCGCGACGCGGTGTCAGTCAACGAGGTTGGCGTAGGGGTCGATGCCCGTCACGCTGTAGGGGGTGCCGTCGTCGTAGATGGCGCCCTTGCCGGTGCCGAAGACGAGCGCGTCGGGCTGGGCCAGCCGGCCGGTCGCGCGCAGGGCGGCGTAGGGCGTGGTGCGGAACGACGCGGTGCCGAACCGGTTGTACCAGTAGTCGATGTGCTTCTCGTAGGCCCGCGCGTCGCGCTCGCCGGCGTAGATGCCGATGTTCTCGTCGCTGCGCAGGGCGCTGCCGGAGAGGTTGGAGGAGCCGTTGACCACGGCGTAGCCGTTGCGGTTGTCGCCGATGTTGCCGATGATCGACATCGCCTTGAGGTGGAAGTAGTTGTCGAACTCGCCGTCCTCGTCGAGGTCCTGGACCAGGTGGCGCATCGGCACCGGGCCGCGGCCGCTCGAGGAGCGGAGGTACTGCCCGATGGTCTTGCCGACGATCGTGTAGCCGATCCGGATGTCGCAGCCGCGGTTCCACAGGCCCTTGATGACCTGGGCCAGGCGCATGCCGCGGTCGTTGCGGATCACGTCGGGGGCCATCCGGATGCGGGTGATGCCGTTGCCGGTGTTGCGCGCGCCCTTGCACTTGACCTGGCTGAGGAGCTGGAAGACCGGGTCGCGACCGTTGACGAGCGGGAACTGGATCAGTCGGAAGTTGCCCGAGCGCACGGACAGGAACGGACGGCGCTCGGCCTTGTCGGTGGCGCTCTGCTGGAAGACCTCCTTATAGAAGTTCCAGACGTCCGTGTTGGCCACGTGGGTGTAGATGTCGTTCCACTGGTTGAAGGTGGCGGCCTCGGTGAGGTTGGCCGAGCCCTGGATGACGACCCGCGGGGTCTTGCCGACCTTGGAGAACATGAAGAACTTGGCGTGGGCCTGTCCCCCGCGTCCGCGGCAGGACTGCTTGCAGGTCCGGGCCCAGCTGAAGCGGGCGTACTTGCGGCCGCGGTTGCCCGCGAACAGCCCGGCGCGCAGCCGACGGAACGGCCCGTTGGAGATCTCGACGTTGTTGATGTTGTCCATGAGCAGCCGCACGCGTACGCCGCGGGCCTGGGCGCGCAGCAGGGCGTCGGTGCCGTGGGCGCTGAGGAAGTTCCAGCTGAAGATGTTGATCTCCTGGCCCCGGGGCGTGGCGTCGATCGTGCGGAGGATCTTGTCGATGATCGTCCGCTGCGCCGCCCGGCCGCCGATGGCGGAGTTGAAGGTCACGCCGCGCTTGGGGCGGTAGTAGGCCTTCTTGCCGACCTTGCCGGTCTTGGTCTGCTTGACCTTCTGGCCCTGCTTGCTGGCCCACGGCCTCTTGTCGCCGTCGGCGACGGTCGTCGAGGCCGTCACGGAGGAGCCGGCGGCGGTGGGAGCCGCGGAGGCGGTCGTGGTCGGCACGGCGAGCGCCGTGACGAGAAGAATCAGTGCCAGGAGTCTGGCCATGGCCCGGGACATCCCCTCAGGTCGGTGTCGATCGGTGGACATGATTGTCAGGTCGCCCTCTCGGCTGGCCAAATGGGCGCAGCGGTCGGAAACGGTCAGGCGCGGCAGCCGGCGACCATCTCGGCGTAGTCGGGATCGTCGATCAGCGGGCTGGTGCCCTCGTAGATGAGGCCGCCCGCGACGCCGTAGAACTGGTCGGCGTAGCGAGTGATGGCCTGGCCCGACTCGCACCCGAGCCGGTCGGCCTTGACGTAGACGTCACCGTCGGCGCAGCCCTGGTAGCCACCGGGCAGGGTCGCCCCCGCGCTCCACACCGCCGAGCAGTCGGGGGTGCCGGCCGGGATGGCCGGCGGTGCCGGGGTCGTGACCTCGGTCGTGGGTTCGACCGGGTCGGTCGTCGGGTCGGACGCGGGATCGGTCGGCGTGCCGGACGAGGTCTCGGAGGCGGAGTCGGTCGCGGAGGCCGGCTCGGCGTCGCCGGAGCCGCAGCCGCCGAGCAGGGCGCCCAGTGCGGTCAGCGCGACGAGGCAGAGTGCCGGCAGCACGGCTGCACGGGGCCCGGTCCTCGTGGTCATCCCCGCATACTAGGTCGTCCTCGCGCGGAGAACCTCGAAACCGCCCGGGTGTCGCCGCGGTGCGGTCGTCGGGACCACGGTGTCGTGCCGGTAGCGTGAATGGCATGAGCAGCACGCCGACCCGGGTGTACGCCGCCCGGATGGTCGGTCTGCCCATCTTCGACCCCCAGGGCGACCAGGTGGGCAAGGTCCGCGACCTCGTGGTCACGATGCGCTCGGAGGCCAGCCCCCCGCGGGTCCTCGGCCTCGTCGCCGAGGTCTTCGGCCGGCGCCGGATCTTCGTCCCGATGACGCGGGTCACCAACGTCGACAGCGGGCAGGTCTACACGACCGGGCTGCTCAACATGCGGCGCTTCGAGCAGCGGTCCACCGAGACGCTGGTCGTGGGCCAGATGTTCGACCGGCAGGTGACGATCCCCAGCGGTCCGGGCAACCCCGAGCGGATCAGCGGGACCGTCTACGACGTCGGCATGGAGCAGGGCCGCACCCGCGACTGGGTGCTCAGCCGGGTCGCCGTCCAGCAGCCGGCCAAGGCGCTGCGGCGCCGCGGGCAGACCCACGTCGTCGAGTGGCGCGACGTCCACGGCCTGGCCAAGCCCGGGGGCGAGACCCAGGGTGCGACCGCGCTGCTCCACGCGCTCAACGAGATGCGGCCCGCCGACGCCGCCAACATGATCCACGACCTCCCGGTCGAGCGCCGGACGGCCGTCGTCGCCGCGCTCGACGACGAGCGGCTCGCCGACGTCCTCGAGGAGCTCCCCGAGGAGGACCAGGTCGCGATCCTGGAGCGCCTCGACTCCGAGCGCGCCGCCGACATCCTCGAGGAGATGTCGGCCGACGACGCCGCCGACCTGATCGCCGACCTGCCGCCCGAGACCGCCGAGATCCTGCTCGACCTGATGGAGCCCGAGGAGGCCGAGGACGTCCGGCGGCTGATGTCCTACGTCGAGAACACCGCCGGCGGGATGATGACCCCCGAGCCCGTGGTCCTCGGCCCCGACGCGACGGTCGCCGACGCGCTGGCCCACGTCCGCAACCCCGACCTCACCCCGGCGCTCGCGGCGCTCGTCTACGTCTGCCGGCCGCCGCTCGAGACGCCCACCGGGCGGCTGATCGGCGTCGCCCACATCCAGCGGCTGCTCCGCGAGCCCCCGTCGACCCTGGTCGCGGGCGCGCTCGACGACTCGATGGAGAACCTGCGTCCCGACGCCACCATCGACCAGGTCGCGGCCCACCTGGCCACCTACAACCTCGTGTGCGCCCCCGTGGTCGACGAGAACGGCCACCTCCTCGGGGCGGTCACGGTCGACGACCTGCTCGACCACATGCTCCCCACCGGTTGGCGCGACCAGGCGCTGAGCGGCGGCACGGAGGGCCGCGGTCGTGGCTGAGCGCACCGAGCGGACCGACCGCTCGGAGCGCGCGGAGCGGTCCGACCGCTCGGAGCGCTCCGACCGGGTGGAGCGGCGCGAGCGGCGGGAGCGGCTCGACACGCCGCGCGACAACCGCCGTCAGATCGTCCGGCGGCCGTCGTACGACTCGGACACCTTCGGCGTCTTCGCCGAGCAGTTCGCGCGGTTCATGGGCACCGCGACCTTCCTGATCTACATGACGTTGTTCGTCGTCGTGTGGGTCGCCGGCAACGTGCTGCTGCCCGGCAGCGGCCGCTGGGACGCCTACCCGTTCATCTTCCTGACGCTCGTGCTGAGCCTCCAGGCGTCCTACGCGGCGCCGCTCATCCTGCTCGCGCAGAACCGCCAGGAGCAGCGCGACAAGGTCATCGCCGAGCAGGACCGCCAGGCCAACGCCCGCGCCCACGCCGACATGGAGTTCCTCGCCCGGGAGGTCGCGTCGCTGCGGATGGCGGTCGGCGAGGTCGCGACGCGCGACTACGTGCGCAGCGAGCTGCGCACCCTGCTCAGCGACCTCGACGACCGGGTCCAGGACGCCGTCCGGATGCTGGCCGACGAGCGTGGGGCGTCTCACGAGCCCGGCAAAGAACGACCGGCACCACCACCCGCCTAGACTTCGAGCATCATGACTGCACCGACTCGCGAGCAGCTCGACGCCGCCCTGGCCACCGTCAACGACCCCGAGATCAAGCGTCCGATCACCGAGCTCGGCATGGTCGACACCGTCGAGCTCGACGACGCCGGCGTCGTCCACCTCACCGTGCTGCTGACCGTCGCCGGGTGCCCGCTCAAGGACACCATCACGCGCGACGTGACGGCCGCGCTCACCCGCCTCGAGGGCGTCACCGACGTCGACCTCACCCTCGGCGTGATGACCGCCGAGCAGCGCAGCGGCCTGCGCGACACGCTCCAGGGCGGCCAGGCGCAGCGCGAGATCCCGTTCTCCCAGCCGGGCAACCTGACCAAGGTGTTCGCCGTCGCCAGCGGCAAGGGCGGGGTCGGCAAGTCGTCGGTCACCGTCAACCTCGCCATCGCGATGGCCAAGCAGGGCATGCGCGTCGGGGTCCTCGACGCCGACGTCTACGGCCACTCGGTCCCCGCGATGCTCGGTGTGGCCGACGCCCGGCCGACCCAGGTCGACGACCTGATCATGCCGGTCCCCACGGCCTCGGGCGTCTCGGTCATCTCGATCGGGATGCTCAAGCCCCGCCGCGACCAGGTGGTCGCGTGGCGCGGCCCGATGCTCGACCGCGCGCTCGTCCAGATGCTCTCCGACGTCTTCTGGGGCGACCTCGACGTCCTCCTGCTCGACCTGCCGCCCGGCACCGGCGACGTCGCGATCTCGCTCGGCCAGCACCTGCCGGGCGCCGAGGTGATCGTCGTGACGACCCCCCAGGAGGCCGCCGCCGAGGTCGCCGAGCGCGCCGGCACGATGGCGTCGATGATGCACCAGCGGGTCGTCGGCGTCGTCGAGAACATGAGCTTCCTGCCCTGCCCCCACTGCACCCCCGAGGGCAAGGACCACCGCATCGAGATCTTCGGCTCCGGCGGCGGCGACCGCGTCGCGGCCACCCTGGGCCAGCGGTTCGGCTACGACGTGCCCGTGCTCGGTCGCATCCCGATCGACGTCTCGCTGCGCGAGGGCGGTGACGTCGGCAAGCCGATCGTCGAGTCCGACCCGACCGCGCCGGCCGCCCTGGTCCTGACCTCGGTCGCCGAGAGCCTCTCCGGACGGGGCCGTGGCCTCGCCGGCATGCAGCTCGGCCTCACCCCGAGCAACAAGTTCTGAGGACGGGCACGTGTTCGGGGTCGGCCTCGCCGAGATGGCCGTGATCGCGCTGGTCGCGATCGTCGTGTTCGGCCCCGACAAGCTGCCCGAGCTGGCCAAGCAGGCCGGCGCGATCCTTCGCAAGGCCCGTGAGTTCGCCAACTCCGCCCGCGACGACCTGCGCGAGGAGCTCGGCCCCGAGTTCGCCGATCTCGAGCTCCGCGACCTCGACCCCCGCGCCATCGTGCGCAAGCACATCGTCGAGGCCATGGAGGACGCCGGCGAGGAGGCCGCCAAGCCCAAGAAGCGCGGCCTCCGCCCCCTCCTCGAGGGCGAGGTCCCGCCCTACGACCTCGAGAGCACCTGACCCCTCTCGCCGAGTCGGCGCAGAGTTGAAGTCAGAACAGCGCGAGTCGGCGCAGAGACTGAGTCTCTTCGCCGACTCGGCGTCCTGGTCAGGACTCGCGGCTCTGGATCGCGGCGACAGCTTCGAAGGCCACCAGGGTGACGCGGGGCGGGTCGCCCTCGAGGACCTCGACGAAGTCCTGACCGACCCGTCGCAGTACGCCGTCGTGGCGCGCCCCGTCGGTGCGGTGGACCACGCACCGCTCCCCCGCGTCGGCGAGCCGGCGTAGCGCGGAGCCCAGGCCCAGACGGGTCACGGGCGACCAGGCGACCTCGGGGACGGCCCGGTCGGCGGCGCCGTCGACGGCTGCCACGGCCGCGAGGCGCACGACCCAGTCCTGACCGAGGCCGGCGAGCAGGCACCACCCTCGGGCCACGCGCTCGAGGCGCCCGGCCACCGCCCCGACACCGGTGACGTGGAGGGTCAGGTCGCGGTCGAGCGACGCCATCAGCCGCGCCGCGAGCGGGACCTGCTGGTACTCCGCACGCTCCCGGTCGACCAGCTCCGGCGCCCGGTCGGCGTCCCAGAGGGCCCCGGCTTGCTGCTCGAGGTCGTCGAGGAACGCGAACAGCTCGTCCTCCCAGGGCACCCGCGGACTCTACGACGCCCGGGTCGCCGGGCCTGTGGACAACCGGTTGACGAATGAGTTCAACGGGCGTTGAGTGAGGCAAACACAAGCAAACACACAGTAGGGGTCGAATCTTCGATGGTTGCCGTCGGGCGCTGCCTCCTCGTCTGGGTCGTCACGACCGTGGTCGCGGCGGTCACCACGTGGTGGTCGCTGTCCGCGCTCGCCCCCGTCGACGGGTTCGACCGGTTCGACCGGCTCGTCGCCGCGACCGCCGGCGTGGCGCTGGCCGGCTGCTCGGCGTGGGCCTGGCTCGTGTGCACCGTCGTGGTCGCCCAGGCGGTCGCCCGTCCCGGCCGGGCCCCTCGCCATACGGCGGGCGTGCCGGCCTGGGCGTCGCGCACGGTGCTCGCGGCGTGCGGGGTCGCGGTCCTGGCGGCCGTCCCGGCCCAGGCGTCCTACGACGTCCCGCACACCGACGAGGCGGACCGGGCCACGACCCTCGACGGCCTCCCCTTCCCCGACCGGGCGGTCGGTCCGGCCCACGCCGCCCGGGCGCCCGCCGAGCAGCCACCCGCCGAGACCGTGGTCGTGCGGCCTGGCGACAGCCTGTGGCGCATCGCCGCCGCCCGGCTGCCCCCGGGGGCGTCGGCCGCCGAGGTGGCCGCGGCGACCGCGGCCCTGCACGACCTCAACCGCACGGTGGTCGGCCCCGACCCCGACCTGATCCACCCCGGGCTCCGCCTCCGCGCGCCCGAGTCATGACCGAGAGGAGACGCGCCATGTCCACCCGCACGCCCACCCCGCTCTTCCACGAGAACGTGGTGCCGCTCAGGCTGTCGATGCCGGTGGCCGCCACCCAGGGCACCCTCGCGCTCGACCTCCAGCCGCGCCTCGATCCGCCGTCACCGCCGGCGGGCGACCTGCGCCGCCGGCGCGAGGTCGACGGCTGGGCGCACCGCTTCGTCCAGGCGGTCGTCGAGATCGTCGGCGGCGACCGGCCCACCTCGCAGCTGGTGCGGCACACCAGCCGCGACGTCTACGCCGACCTCGAGCGCCGTGCGCAGCTGGTGGCGCGCGTCGGCGGCCACGTCCCGGGCGTCGCCCGGGTCCAGCCGGTGCGACCCCGCGTGGTGTCGGTGCACAGCAGCTTCGTCACCGCCGACGTCGCCGAGACCAGCGCGCACGTGCGCTACGGCCAGCGGTCCCGTGCCGTCGCCGCGCGCTTCGAGCGTCGGTCCACACGCTGGGTGTGCACCGCGGTGGAGTTCGCTTGACCCGGTCCTGCGAGGAACGAGCGGGTCGGACGTCAAGCGGGTCGAGGGAGCACGCGACCGAGGAACGAGGTCGCGACTGCGGCTCGAGACCCCCGTGACGCACCACGACCGCCGCACCCAGCGGGTGCAGCGGTCGCGCGGTCGTATGGTGCCGGGATCGGGTCAGCCGATGCGGGCGGTGACGCCCTGGGGCCCACCGGGGGCGCCGTGGCACTGCTTGAACTTCTTGCCCGAGCCGCAGGGGCACTTGGCGTTGCGGCCGACGCCGGCGTACTCGTCGTCGGCGTTGGTGACCGTGCCGCTGCCGCTCTCCTCGACCTCGTTGTCGCCGTCGATGCTGGGCGCCGAGGTGCGGAGGTTGGTCGGAATCGACTGCTTCTCCAGCCCCTTGGCCCTGATGGTCGGCACCTGCTTGGTCAGCACCGGGGCGGCGGGCGTCTCGAGCGGCTGGGGCTCGGACGGGAGCTCGCGCATCAGCGGCTCCTCGACGACCGGGTCGCCACCACCGAGACCGTAGGGGTCGTAGGTGCCGCCGTCCTCGGGCTCCTCGTCCTCCTCGACCTGGACCTCGAGGTTGAACAGGAAGCCGACGGCCTCCTCCTTGATGCCGTCCATCATCGCGGCGAACATGTCGAAGCCCTCGCGCTGGTACTCCACCAGCGGGTCGCGCTGGCTGTAGGCCCGCAGGTAGATGCCCTCGCGCAGGTAGTCCATCTCGTAGAGGTGCTCGCGCCACTTGCGGTCGAGCACCGAGAGCAGCACGCGCCGCTCGAGCTCGCGCATGACCTCCTCGCCCACCTCGGCCTCGCGGGCGTCGTAGGCCGCCTGGGCGTCCTTCTGCAGGGTCGCGATGAGCTCGTCCTTGGTCAGGCCGCCCTGCTCGCCGCCGGCACCCTCGATGAGCTCCTCGCGGGTGATCGAGACGGGCCAGAACTGGGCGAGGTCGGTCCACAGCTGCTCGAGGTCCCACTCCTCGGCGAAGTCCTCTAGCGAGCCGCGCACGGTGCCCTCGACGACGTCGTCGACGAACTCGCGGACCTGGTCCTCGATGTCGGCGCCCTCGAGCACCTCGCGGCGCTCGCCGTAGATCACCTTGCGCTGGCGGTCCATGACGTCGTCGTACTTGAGGACGTTCTTGCGGGACTCGAAGTTCTGCGACTCGACCTGCCCCTGGGCGTTGGCGATCGCGTTGGTGACGCGCTTGTTCTCGATCGGGACGTCGTCGGGGATCTTGAGCATCGTCAGGACGCGGTCGACCCACTCGGACTTGAAGAGCCGCATCAGCTCGTCCTCGAGCGAGAGGTAGAACCGCGACTCGCCCGGGTCGCCCTGGCGGCCGGAGCGCCCGCGCAGCTGGTTGTCGATGCGGCGCGACTCGTGGCGCTCGGTGCCGACGACGTAGAGGCCGCCGAGGTCGCGGACCTCATCGTGCTCGTTGCCGACCTGCTCCTTGATCTTCTCGAGCATCTCGGGCCAGGCGGCCTCGTAGGCCTCGGCGGTCTCGCCGGCGGGCTCAAGGCCCTGCTTGCGCAACTCGGCGTCGGCGAGGAACTCGACCGAGCCGCCGAGCATGATGTCGGTGCCGCGACCGGCCATGTTGGTGGCGACGGTGACGGCGCCCTTGTGGCCGGCCATCGCGACGATCTTGGCCTCGTCGGCGTGGACCTTGGCGTTGAGGACCGAGTGGGCGATCCCCTTCTCCTTGAGCTTGTCGGAGAGGTGCTGCGACTTCTCGACCGAGACCGTGCCGACCAGGATCGGCTGGCCGAGCTCGTGGCGCTCGGCGATGTCCTCGACGACGGCGTCGTACTTGGCCTCCTCGGTCCGGTAGACGAGGTCGGCCTGGTCCTTGCGGACCATCTCGCGGTTGGTCGGGATCGGGACGACGCCGAGACCGTAGATCTTGTCGAACTCCGAGGCCTCGGTCATGGCGGTACCGGTCATGCCCGACAGCGTCTTGTAGAGACGGAAGTAGTTCTGCAGCGTGATCGTGGCGAGGGTCTGGTACTCCTCGCGGACCTGGACGCCCTCCTTGGCCTCGATCGCCTGGTGCAGGCCGTCGTTGTAGCGGCGACCCGCGAGCATGCGGCCGGTGTGCTCGTCGACGATGAGCACCTCGCCGTTCATGACGACGTACTCCTTGTCGTTGCGGAACAGCGCCTTGGCCTTGATGGAGTTGTTGAGGAACGAGATGAGCGGGGTGTTGACCGACTCGTAGAGGTTCTCGATGCCGAGGTGGTCCTCCACCTTGGTGATGCCGGGCTCGAGGACCGAGATGGTGCGCTTCTTCTCGTCGACCTCGTAGTCCTCGTCGAGGACGAGCTTGGTGGCGATCTTGGCGAACTCGTCGTACCACTTCACCTCGTCCTGCGTCGGGCCGCTGATGATCAGCGGGGTCCGGGCCTCGTCGATGAGGATCGAGTCGACCTCGTCAACGACGGAGAAGAAGTGGCCGCGCTGGACGCACTCCTCGATCGAGCCGGCCATGTTGTCGCGCAGGTAGTCGAAGCCGAGCTCGTTGTTGGTGCCGTAGGTGATGTCGCAGTTGTAGGCCTCGCGACGCTCGGCCGGGCGCATCGACGGGAGGATCACGCCGACGGTGAGGCCGAGGAAGTGGTGGATGCGACCCATCTGCTCGGACTGGAACTTGGCGAGGTAGTCGTTGACGGTCACGACGTGGACGCCGTTGCCGGCCAGCGCGTTGAGGTAGGACGGCAGGGTCGCGACGAGGGTCTTGCCCTCACCGGTCTTCATCTCGGCGATGTTGCCGAGGTGGAGCGCCGCGCCACCCATGATCTGGACGTCGAAGGGGCGCATGCCGGTGACCCGGCGCGAAGCCTCGCGGACGGTCGCGAACGCCTCGGGCATGATGTCGTCGAGCGTGGCGCCCTCGGCCAGGCGCTCCTTGAACTCCCCCGTCATCGCCTGGAGCTCGGCGTCGCTCATCTCCTTGAACTCGTCCTCGATGGCGTTGACGGCCTTCGCGATGGACTCGAGCTGGCGCAGGATCTTGCCCTCGCCGATGCGGAGGAGCTTGTCGATGATGGCGGGCACGTCGGTGACATCCTCTGGTTGGGCTGAAGTCGGGTGAGTCTGGGGTGGGGGTCGGGCCCGGGACAACGGGCCGCGCTCCATCCTAACGAGCCGTGCCCACGGACCGTTCCTCGGCGGCCGACTCGGCGGCCGACTCGGCGGATGACTCGGTGGCCAGCTCGCCGGCCAGCTCGGTGGCCAGCTCGGTGGCCAGCTCGGGGGCCAGGTCGCCGCGACCCTCGACCACGACCTGGTCGAGGCCGAGCCACCCGGCCATCCGCCGCAGCTCGGCCGCGAGCTCGAGCGCGGTGTCGGCCGGGGCGCCGGCCTCGGCGTAGGCGCCCTTGACCAGCAGCCGCCGGGTCGGCCGGTCGGCCTTGAGGTCGACCCGGCCGACGAGCTCGTCACGCAGCAGGAACGGCAGCACGTAGTAGCCGTAGAGGCGCTTCTCGGCCGGCGTGTAGATCTCGATCCGGTAGTGGAAGTCGAAGAGCTGCTCGGCGCGCTCGCGCTCCCAGACGACCGGGTCGAACGGGCTGAGCAGCGCCCGGGCCGCGATCGCACGCGGCCGGCGGGCGTCGCGGTGGAGGTAGGCCGGGCGCTTCCACCCCTCGATCGAGACGGGCTCGAGCTCACCGGTCTCCACCATGGTGTCGACGGCGCGGGCCGTGTCGTCTGTGCGCATCCGGTAGTAGTCGGACAGGCACTTGACCGTCGCGACCCCGTGGGACAGCGCGGCCCGGCGTACGAGCGCGAGGTGCTGCTCCTCGACCGTGAGGTCGGGCGCTGCGAGGACGGCGTCGGGCAGGACCCGCTCGGGCAGGTCGTAGCGCACCTCGAACTGGCTGTTGCGGCCCGCGATCGCGACGTCGCCGGCGGCGTAGAGGAAGTCGAGCATCCGGCGGGTGCGCGACCAGTTCCAGCCCCAGTTGTCCTTGCTGCGCGGCAGGCCGTCGTCGAGGTCGCGCGAGGTCGACGCCCCGCGGTCGGCCAGCTCGGCCAGCAGCCGCGACTCGAGCTCGTCGTCCTCGGCGACGAACGACCACTTGCCCCGGCTCGTCCGGTGGTGGTCGCGACGGTGGGCCATCGCCGGCCAGAGCTCGACGGGCATGAACGCCTGCACGTGCGCCCAGTACTCGACGAGGCGCCGCTGCTGGCGACCCGTCGACGCCCGCTCGAGCAGGCCGGTGTCGTAGGCGCCCATCCGCGAGTAGAGCGGCATGTAGTGGGCGCGCGCCAGCACGTTGACCGAGTCGACCTGAAGCACCCCCGTACGGTCGAGGGTGCGCGACACCGTCCGCATCGTCGGCGGGTCGTGGGGCTTGTCGAGGAACCCCTGGGCCGCCAGCGCGACGCGGCGGGCCTGGGCGCGGGAGAGGGACTGCGGGCGGCTCACGTCTCGGTTCTACCGGACGACGGGGACGATTTCTGGTTGCGGGTCACTCGGCGTCGGGCTGTCCGCGCCCTCATGTGTCCCCCCAGTCACGCTTCCCTGACGTTTCTCCCGGTTCTCGTACGAAGCTTCGGCTTAGAACCGGGAGTTTCGTCGTAGAACTTCACCTCGCGGGCTTGCCGGCCCGGGCCGGCGGTGCGTCAGCCACCGAACCAGTCCCTCAGATCGCCCAGAACGGTGGCTCACTGACCGCCCACCCGAGCCGGCCCAGGCCGGCGGTGAGCACGCCACCGAACCGACACCTCAGATCGCCCAGAACGGTGGCTCACGCACCGCCGGGTCGGGTGGCCGCGCCAGCGGCGGCGCGCCGAGCTTGCGAGGCCGCGCCGACAGCGCGCAGGTAGCAGACCGCGAGAGGCTCGGGGTCAAGGATCGCCGCAGGCGACCGCGAAGCGGCGCCGCAGGCGTCCTTGACGCCGAGACGCGGTCTGCTACGCGCGCGGCCACCCGACCCGGACACAGAGAGACCCCACGACAAAAGGCTTTGAGGATCGCTGCGCTCGCACCTCAGCCGACGTGGGCGAGACCTACGGGAGCTCGAGGAGGTTCTCGCGCACGGCGTACATCACGGCCTCCATGCGCGAGTGCAGCTGGAGCTTCTCGAGCATGTTGCGGACGTGGTTCTTGACGGTGTTCTCGCTGATGAAGAGGCGGGCCGCGATCTCCTTGTTGCTGTGGCCCTGGGCCACCAGCCGCAGCACGTCGAGCTCGCGCTCGGTGAGGCGCAGGGCGGGCCCGCTCTCGCGCTCGGGGCGCGACATCTGCTTGAACTCGTCGATGAGCTTGATGGCCATCGACGGGCTGATGAGGGACTGGCCGTCGGCGACGACGCGGATGGCCTGGGCCACCTCCTCGATGGAGGAGTCCTTGAGGAGGTAGCCCGAGGCACCGCTCTTGACGGCCTCGTAGAGGTCGGCCTCCTCGTCGGAGACGGTCAGCATGATGATCTTGGCCGACGGGACGCTCTGCTTGATCGCGAGGCAGGCCTCGATGCCCGAGCGCTTGGGCATCCGTACGTCGAGCAGGACGACGTCGGGGGCGGCGGTCTCGGCGAGGGTCGTGCCTTCGATGCCGTCGCCGGCCTCGCCCACGACCTCGAGTCCGGGCTCCACGGCGAGCAGCATGGTGAGCCCGCGCCGGAACAGCTGCTGGTCGTCGACGACGAGCACGCGGATCGGCTCCCGATCGGTCTGGCTCTGTTCCCCACTGGTGGCCACGAGGCGATCATGTCACGCCTCGCGGCCGCCGTGCGGGCGCCGCTCTGCCGGTCGGACTACTCCTCGGGCGTGACGTCGAGCGAGATGACGCCGTAGTCGTAGCCGCGACGGCGGTAGACGACCGACGGCTTCTCGCTCTCCTTGTCGACGAAGAGGTAGAAGTCGTGACCCACGAGCTCCATCTCGTACATCGCCTGGTCGAGGGTCATCGGCGTCGCCGGGTGGGTCTTCTCGCGCACCACGAGCGGCCCGTCGCCGGTCACGTCGATCGGTCCGACGGAGCGCTCGATCGTGCCGTCGTCCTCGGCGGCCGGTGCGTCGTCGAGGAGCGTCTCGACGTCGGCGAGGGCCTGTCCGACCGAGACGGGGGCACGGCGGCCGTGGTGCACGCGGCGCCGGTCGGCCGCGCGACGCATCTGCGCGGCCATCTTGTCGACGGCCAGGTCGAGGGCGCCCATCTGGTGGTCGGCGGCGGCTTCGGCACGTATCACCGGGCCCTTCGAGAACGCCGTGAGCTCGACGTGGATGGACTTGTCGTGCTGCCGGGGGTTGGGCTCGCAGTCGACCTCGACGTCGATCCGCTGGATCCGATGGTCGTGCTTCTCGAGCCTGGCCAGCTTCTCCGCGCAGTGACCTCGAAACGACTCGGTGATCTCGCAGTGACGCCCGGTGACGACAACATCCATGATGAACCTCCCGCTAGCGATTGGTTGCTCGGTGATCAGTCGTGCTCGTGCAGAGGAGTCCGTCCGGCCGACCTGGTCTTCGACCCCACAACCGCCTGCTGAGGCTCTCGCAGCTCAGTGCCACTACTGGCCTTCTCCCGCCACCCCGGAGGGCAGGCCGCATCTGACGGCCAGGACGAGGCAGGACTTACTACTAAGCCGCACCGTGATCCCCGCGACGAGCGCGGGTTACGTGGGCCGTTTTGCCTGCGACTGGCATCGGCTTGTCGGCCCAGGGCTGCCCCCGGGACGACGCAACCACGGACCCGGACGGACTCCATGCAGTGACGTTAGTGCGTGCGTGGGGGCGGCGGAACCTCTGGGGCTGAGAGTTGACCGAGAACCATCCGATCGGATGACCTGCGTGCCGTCGCCGCCACCACCGCGACCGCCAGGACGTCGATCCCGACGGCGGCCAGGGCGCGCTGGGCCTCCCGGGCGGTGCTGCCCGTGGTCAGCACGTCGTCGCAGAGCACCACGTGGACGGGCCTCCCCCGCCGCACCAGCGCCCGCAGCGGCCGGTCGCGCACCGCCATCGACCCGGCGAGGTTGGCGCGCCGGTGCGCGACGTCGAGCCCGGCCTGGTCGACCACGCCTGGCCGCGACCGCAGCAGGGGTACGACGGACACGACGGGTCCGAGCGCCCGGGCGGCCTCGCGCGTCATCGCCAGCATCGGGTCGTGACCACGCGCCCGGACCGTCGCCGGTCGCGACGGCACCGGGACCAGCACCAGCGCCCCGGACCCGCCGGTGCCGGCGGTCGCGGCGGTCGCAGCGGTAGCGCCGGTAGCGGCGGCCACCGAGCACGCCAGCAGCCGGCCCAGCACCGGGGTGAGGGCCAGCAGCCGGTGTTCCTTGTGCCCGAGGACGAGCGCGCGCACGAGCCCGTCGTACGCCGTCACGGCGTAGGGCGTCACCAGCCCCGGCGGGGGCGGGGTCGGCCAGTGCGGCGTCGCCTCGGTCGGCAGCCCCGCCCGGCACGCCGGGCAGACCAGCCGGCCCGGGGTGCCGCAGCCCAGGCAGCTCCCGCCGAGCAGGAGGTCGGCGGCCGCGTCGCGCAGGCTGGTCGGCATCCCCCGACCCCATCAGGTATCCGCGCCCACCACCACCCGGTCGCCGTGGTCTGTGGACGAGCCGAAAACTCCTGGGCGGCCGGGCGGGCGGCGGATTACCCGGCCGGCCGGGGATTCCGACCCTTGTCAGGGGTTGCAACCCCTGACAAGGGTCGGAGTCCCCGGCTGTCGGGGGAAACTGCCGCCCCGGCCCGCCCCGCCCCGGCCCGCCCCGCCCCGCCCCGACCCCTCAGCCCGCGTAGTCGATGCTCGTCGCCGACCCGTCGACGAACCCGTAGGAGTCGCCGTCGCTCAGGTCGACGAAGCTGTCGGGGGTGACGACATAGGTCGCCAGGTCGGGCAGCGGGGAGCCGGCCAGTCCGATGACCGGCCCGACCACCTGCGACTGCAGCGACTCGGCGCTGCTCGGGGAGCCGTCGACGCCGATCGTGCGGACCTCGTAGAGCTTGCCGGACTCGATGGGGACGAGCAGGCCCAGCGTCGTCGGGGAGGTCCAGGCGATGTCGTCGATGCCCTGGGACTGGCTCGGGTCGAGCTCGACGAGGCGGGTGCTGCGGACCCGGACGAGGTCGCCGAGGGCGTCGGCCTCGACGCGTCCGACCCGGAGCTGGTCGCTGCCCCGCTCGCGGACGACGGCGACGAAGCGCGTGCCGTCCCGCGAGACGAGGAAGGAGCGGACGTCGAGCCCGCTCACCCCCGCGACCTCGACGACCCGGTCGCGCCCGTCGACGACGACGTGGACGACGGCGCGGCCGGCGGCCCGGTCGACGACCCAGGTGCGGTCGGCGAAGTCCCAGGCGGGGGCCAGCAGGTCGGTGCCGCGGAAGACGAAGGCGGCCTTCTCGGGGTCGCCCTGCCCCGGGTCGGCGAGGTCGGCGACGAGCAGGCTGCGGCCCTCGAGCCCGACGCCGGCGGCGCGGGTGCCGTCGAGGTTGGGCGTGGCGGTGCGGACCGGGCTGGCTCCCGAGCCGAAGACGCCGCGCACGGGCACCAGCTCGTTGCCGTCGCGGGTGTGCAGCTTGCGGTCGCGGACGGCGTAGAGCTCCTCGGTCGGGTCCGCGCCGTTGGGGTCGTAGGAGTCGGCCTCGTCGACGGCGTAGAGGTCGTCGCCGTCGGCGCCGCGGACGGCGGTCCCGCCGAGGGTGAGCCTCAGCGCCCGGATGCCCGGCTGCTGGCGCAGGGTCCAGGCGAGCTGCGCGAGCAGCCGCTCGGCGGCGGGTCCGCTGCTCGCCCCCGCCTCGCCACCCAGGTCGACGCTGGCGACGCCGTCGGGGCCTATGTCGACCGAGACCCGCGGGTCGAGGCCGGTCGGCAGGTAGGACCGGATGACGCGGGACAGGTCGCGGTCGGGCCCCTCGACGAGACGGCTGACCAGGTTGGCCGCGAGCTGCGGACCGCGGGGCACGTAGACCGGCTGCGGCACCAGGATCCGGCCGCTGGGGTCGAAGTAGTAGAGCGAGGCCGGCCGGTAGCGCTGGGTGAACCAGCTGCGGGGTGCGACGAGCGCGTCGGGCGGGTCGGTGATGCGGTACTCGCCGGCCTCGAGCGTGAGGTGGAAGCGCAGGGTCTCCTCGGCGCCCGACAACCGGTTGAGGTAGCCCCCCGACCGCCCCAGGCGCTCGGCGTCGGTGAGCTGCACCGACACCAGCAGCTGCTCCTCGCGGAGCTGCTGGCTGCGCGCGTAGGTGATGGTGCCCGCATCGGGCTCCCACTCGGTCGCGGCCGACGCCGAGAGGAACTGCTTGGCGACGTCGACCCGGATCGGCGAGGCCGTCATCGCGTCGAGGAAGCCGTCGACGACCTCCCCCGCCTCCATGCCCGGCACCGGCGGCACCGCGTTGATGTCGCTGGCCCGGGCGTCGTCGACCGAGGACCGGGCGTCGGCGTCGACCACCGGGCCCGAGTCGGGCAGGCCGGTGCAGCCGGACACCAGGACGACCAGGCTCAGCGCGGCCGCCATCACCCGCCACGGACGCGCCCTCATCGCGCGGCCTGCGACGGTCGGGGCCGGCGGTCGTCGTCGGGGTCGACGGCGTCCGCGGGCTGCAGCGGGAGCGGGCTGCGCCGCAGGGCGAACCCGGCGCGGCGCGGCAGGGTCAGGCGGAACTGGGCGCCGCCGCCGGGGCGACCCCAGGCCTGGAGCCAGCCGCCGTGCAGGTGGGTGTCCTCGAGCGCGATCGACAGCCCGAGGCCAGTGCCGCCGCTGGTCCGGGCGCGAGCCGGGTCGGCCCGCCAGAACCGGTTGAAGACCATGGCCGACTCCCCCGGCTCGAGCCCGACGCCGTAGTCGCGGACCGCGACCGCCGAGGCGTCCGCGTCGACACCGAGCAGGATGACGATGCCGGGCTCCCGGCCGCCCACCGCGGCGTGGTCGATGGCGTTGGTGACCAGGTTGCGGACGATCCGCTCGACGCGCCGGGCGTCGGCCTCGGCCAGGCAGGGACGGCCGGCGTCGACGACGGCGATCCGCACGCCACGCTGGTCGGCGAGCGCCCGGGTCGAGACGACCACCCGGCGTACGACGTCGCCGAGGTTGACGTCCTCGAGGTCGAGCACGGCCGCACCGGCGTCGAAGCGGCTGATCTCGAGCAGGTCGGCCAGCAGCGTCTCGAACCGGTCGAGCTCGGTCTGGAGCAGCTCGGCCGCCCGGGCGGTGCCCGGGTCGAAGCGCCCACGAGCGTCGTGGAGCACGTCGCCGGCCATCCGGACGGTGGTCAGCGGGGTCCGGAGCTCGTGGGAGACGTCGGAGACGAAGCGGCGCTGCACCCGGCTGAGCTCCTCGAGCTGGCGGATCTGGCGCTGCAGGTTGCTCGCCATCTGGTTGAAGGAGATGGCCAGGCGCGCGACGTCGTCCTCGCCCTTGACCTGAAGTCGCTCCTGCAGCCGCCCGGCGGCCAGCCGCTCGGCGACCTGGCGGGCCAGGCGCACGGGCGTCACGACCTGCCGGGTCACGAGCCAGGTGAGGCCCGCGACCAGGACCAGCAGCAGCACGGCCGCGGTGAGCAGGGCCTGCGTGACGAGGTCGAGCGTCTCCTGCTCCTCGTCGAGCGGGTAGAGCAGGTAGATGGCGTAGGTGCGGTTGTCGGCCGGGAGCCGCACCTGCGAGCCGACGACGATCGCCGACCGCTCGACCGGACCGTCGGCGCCGTCGGGCCGGGTCACGATGCGGGTGTAGGTCCACGCCGGTGTCGCGCCGACCGTGGCCAGCCGGTCCTGCAGGCTGTCGGGCACGCTCGCGCCGAGGTCGAGCCCGGTGCTGAAGCTGGCGGCGCCGTCCTCGACCGCGCGGTTCTCGTCGACCGGGCCTGCCACGACGACGCTGTAGCCACGCGTCTCGCCGCGGCGGATGATCGTGTCGGCCAGCACCCGGAGCTGGGCGGCGACGTCGGTGTCGCGGCCCGAGACCGACTCGAGGCGCTCCTCGGCGTCACGCGTCTCGTTGGCCGCCTCGGCGAGGACGGTGTCGACCCGGCTGTCGAGCAGGCCGTCGCGCGTCTCGCGCAGGAGGTACCAGCCGACGGCGCTGATGACGACCGCCGACAGCACCAGGGTGCTGACCACCACCCGGGCCTGGGTGGAGCGGCGCCAGAAGGTGAGTGCTCGGCGTACGCCGGCCGGTGGGTGGAGCCTGCGACCCCGGGCCACGACCCGTCAGCCCTTGCCGGCCTTGTAGCCGACGCCGCGCACGGTCACCACGATCTCGGGGTGCTCGGGATCGTGCTCGACCTTGGAGCGCAACCGCTGCACGTGGACGTTGACCAGCCGGGTGTCGGCCGCGTGGCGGTAGCCCCACACCTTCTCGAGCAGCATCTCGCGCGTGAAGACCTGCCACGGCTTGCGGGCCAGGCAGAGCAGCAGGTCGAACTCGAGCGGCGTCAGCGAGATGGTGGTGCCGTCGCGGGTGACCGAGTGGCCGTCGACGTCGATGGCGAGGTCGCCGATCGACAGCGACTCCTGCTGGCCGGGGTCGCCCTGCTCCTTGCGGCGCACCCGCGCGCGGATGCGGGCGACGAGCTCCTTGGGCTTGAACGGCTTGACGACGTAGTCGTCGGCGCCGGACTCGAGACCGACGACGATGTCGACGGTGTCGCCCTTGGCGGTCAGCATCACGATCGGTACGCCGGACTCGGCCCGGATCTCCTTGCAGACGTCGATGCCGTCGCGGCCGGGGAGCATCAGGTCGAGCAGGACGACGTCGGGGCGGTAGTCGCGGAAGGCGCTCAGCGCCTGGTCGCCGCGGCCGACGGTCTGGGAGTCGAAGCCCTCCTGGCGCAGCACGATGGAGAGCATCTCGGCCAGCGCGGCGTCGTCGTCGACGACGAGCACGCGACCGTTGGTCGCCAGGTCGCTCGTCGGTTCACTCATGTCCTTCATTGTGTCAGGTACGTGAACGAGTCCGGCGTACACCGTCGTGAAGACAGCCAACGCCACCACGGTGTCCGTGGTGGCGTTGACGTGGTCCTGCGGGGGTCTCGACATCCGTCCGCGACTTCGCGAGCTCAGTCGCGACGCGGCTGCTCGACCACCTTCGAGGCGTCCCGGCCTGGTCGGCCGCGGCCGCGCAAGCTCGGCCGAGGCTCGATCAGTACCGGTATGCCTCGGCCTTGTAGGGCCCCTCGACGGCAACGCCGAGGTAGGAGGCCTGGTCCTCGCTGAGGGTGGTCAGCTTGACGCCGAGGGCGTCGAGGTGGAGGCGGGCGACCTCCTCGTCGAGGTGCTTCGGCAGGACGTAGACGCCGACCGGGTAGTCCTCGGGCTTGGTGAAGATCTCGATCTGCGCGAGCACCTGGTTGGTGAACGAGTTCGACATGACGAACGACGGGTGGCCGGTCGCGTTGCCCAGGTTCATCAGGCGACCCTCGGAGAGCACGATGATCGCGTTGCCCGCGGGGAAGGTCCAGACGTCGACCTGCGGCTTGACGTTCTTGCGCGAGGCGACGCCGTCGGCCTCGAGGCCGGCCATGTCGATCTCGTTGTCGAAGTGGCCGATGTTGCCGAGGATCGCGTTGTGGCGCATCCGCGACATCTGGTCGACGGTCACGACGTCCTTGTTGCCGGTCGCGGTGATGATGATGTCGGCGATCTCGAGCACGTTGTCGAGGGTGTCGACCTGGTAGCCGTCCATGGCCGCCTGGAGCGCGCAGATCGGGTCGATCTCGGTGACGATGACGCGGGCGCCCTGGCCACGGAGGGACTCGGCGCAGCCCTTGCCGACGTCGCCGTAGCCGGCGACGACCGCGACCTTGCCGCCGATGAGGACGTCGGTCGCGCGGTTGATGCCGTCGATGAGCGAGTGGCGGCAGCCGTACTTGTTGTCGAACTTCGACTTGGTGACCGAGTCGTTGACGTTGATGGCGGGGAAGAGGAGCGACCCCTCCTTCATCATGTCGTAGAGACGCAGCACACCGGTGGTGGTCTCCTCGGTGACGCCCTTGATCTCACCGGCGATGGGGGTCCAGCGCTCGTTGGTCTCGGCCAGCGAGGCGTTGAGCACGTCGAAGATGATCTTCTGCTCGTGGCTCTTGGCGGAGGCCGGGTCGGGAGCGACGCCGGTCTTCTCCATCTCGACACCGAGGTGGACCAGCAGGGTGGCGTCACCACCGTCGTCGAGGATCATGTTGGCGAACTTGCCGTCGGGCCACATGAGGATCTGCTGGGTGCACCACCAGTACTCCTCGAGCGTCTCGCCCTTCCAGGCGAAGACGGGGACGCCGGCGGGGGCGTCGGGGGTGCCGGTCGGGCCGACGGCCACCGCGGCGGCGGCGTGGTCCTGGGTCGAGAAGATGTTGCACGAGGCCCAGCGGACCTCGGCACCGAGCGCGGTGAGCGTCTCGATGAGCACGGCGGTCTGGATCGTCATGTGCAGCGAGCCCGTGATCCGGGCGCCGGCGAGCGGCTTGGAGTCGCCGAAGCGCTCGCGCATCGCCATCAGGCCCGGCATCTCGTGCTCGGCGAGCTCGATCTCGGTACGGCCATAGTCGGCCAGGGAAAGGTCTGCGACCTTGAAGTCCACGGGTGTCTCCTCAGAGAGTGCTGAACTGGTGTCTGCGTCGCGCATCTGCGCGTCAAATGGGATCTCCCACGCGGACCCGGCAAGCCTAGGACAGCCCCGCCTGATATAGGAATCGACGACGCGCGCCGGTCCGACGGGCGTCAGTGCGCCGCGGCGCCGTGCCCGCGGGTCGGCAGCACGTGCATGACGGCCACGACGACCGCGCCGACGACGATGCCGACGACGGCCGACAGCGCGGTGTTGACCAGCCAGCCGACGATGCCGCCGATGGCGTCGAGGGCGTGGGCAGCCTCCTCCTCGAGGTGGTGGACGGCGTCGTAGGGCGGGTCGACGCCGAGCTCGTGGAGCTGGACGAGCAGGATGTGGCCGCCGACCCAGAGCATCGCGGCGGTGCCGACGACCGAGATGGTGGCGAGCAGGCCGGGCATGGCGCGGACGAGCGCGAGACCGACCCGCTGCGCCAGGGCCGACGAGCGCTGGGCGAGGGCGAGGCCGACGTCGTCCATCTTCACGATCAGTCCGACCACGCCGTAGACGAGGACCGTGATGCCGACCGCGACGACGGCGAGGATGATCGCGCGAGACACGAACGCCTCGTCCTTCACCTCGTTGAGCGCGATGACCATGATCTCGGCGGAGAGGATGAAGTCGGTGCGGATCGCGCCGCCGATCATCGTCTTCTCCTGCTCGGGGCTGATCTCGGCGGACTTCTCCGCCTCGGCCGGGTGGTGGCCGCTGAGGCGCTCCCACACCTTCTCGGCGCCCTCGTAGGCGAGGAACGTGCCGCCGCACACGAGGATCAGCGGCAGCACCCAGTCGGGCGCGAACTCGCTGAGCAGCAGGGCCGCGGGGAGGATGAAGAGGATCTTGTTGCGCAAGGACCCGACGGCGATCTTCTTGATGATCGGGAGCTCGCGCTGGGCGGCGACGCCCTGGACGTACTGCGGCGTCACGGCCGTGTCGTCGACCACCACCCCGGCTGCCTTGGCACTGGCTCGGCCCGCGGCGGCGGCGACGTCGTCGACCGATGCTGCAGCGAGGCGCGCGAGCGCGGCGATGTCGTCGAGAAGTCCGAAGAGGCCAGCACTCACCCGGGTCAGACTAGACGAGTGGGGTCGAGCGTCCGCGTCGGCCGTGGCGCCCGGACCGGCTCGGCCCTCGTGGCCGCGAGGGGCGCGGCGGGGCGGGCCCGACCACGCCACCAGCCGACCGGGTCGACCAACGGGCCCAGCCGGCGCACGGCGGGGGGCGACGCGAGCGCGAGCGCCAGGCCGACCGCCGCCGGGACGACGACCAGCCGCCCGAGGCCCGGGTGGGCCGTGGTCCAGTCGAAGACGCCCGCGGCGTCCACGCCGCGCACCACGAAGCCGTGGACGAGGTAGACGACCATCGTGGCGGCGCCCATCCTGGCGAACCAGCCGTCGACGCCCGGCACCAGCGACAGGGCCCCGAGCGAGCAGCCGAGCGCCAGCCCGAGCAGCGCCGCGCGCGTGAGCATCCCGTCGACCGGGCCCGCGGCCAGGACGTCGTAGGGGCGGAAGTAGAGCCACCACGTGCCGGCCCAGGAGTCGAGGTCGCGCACGACCCAGAGCGTCAGCAGCAGGCACACGACGCCGGCTTGCTGCGCGGCCGGCGTACGGACCCGGGCGACCCACTCGGGCGTCGCCACCAGGCCGATCACGAAGAACGGCAGCATGCCCACCACCCGCGAGAGGCTCAGGTAGGACAGGTCGAGCGTGCCGCCGACGAGGCTGATCGCCACGGCGGCCGCGATCGCGACACCGGCCGGGAGCCTCAGGAACGCGGGCGCGGCGAGGCGCCACAGGACGAGGGCGACGAGGTACCAGAGCGGCCACAGCGGCTGGAGGTAGGGGTGCTCCGGCGCGCCCCACCCGATGCCGGCCTGGAACCACGCGAGCGCGGCCTGGTAGACGACGAACGGCACGACGAGCGTCGCGACGAGGGCGCGCACCCGGGTCGAGGACAAGTCGAAGGACCTCGAGAAGTAGCCGCTGACCAGCACGAACGCCGGCATGTGCCACACGTAGAGGAAGTCGTAGAGCCAGCTGTTGGTCGTGGAGTCCGGCAGCAGCAGGCTCCAGGCGTGGCCCACCACGGCCAGGGTGACCAGCGCCATCTTGGCGTTGTCGAACCACGGATCCCGAGCAGGCATTCGAGGGACGTTAGCCAGGGCTCCTGAGGACTTCCAATCGTCCGGTTGTCGGACGAGTAGGGGTCGGGCGGGTCGGGTGGGTCCGAGGGCTGCGGCTTTTTTGCCGCCCGGCTGGTGGCGGATTCCCCGGCCGGCCGGGGATTCCGGACGTTGTCAGGGGTTGCAACCCCTGACAAGGGTCGAAGTCCCCGGCTGTCAGGGAGAACTGCCGACCGGCCGCCGGGCACACCCGCTCAGTCGTCGACGAGCCCCAGCCGCAGGTACTCCGCGGCGTAGGTGCCGGTGAGCAGCAGCGAGGCGTAGCGGGCGACCTCGCCGGCGGCGTCGGAGGTGACGGTCTCCACGCGTACGCCGCGATCGGCGGCCTCGGCCTGGAGCCGGCCACGGTGCTCGCGGATGACGGGGTCGTCGGCGCCGTCGTCGAGGACGACGAGCACCGGGCGCAGGTCGCCGGCGCTGCTCTCGGCGAAGGGGTCCACGAAGACGTCGCGCGGGCGGGTGGCCTCGATGACGGGCAGCAGGTGCTCGGCGTCGCCGGCGAGGGCGGTACGGCCGCTGGAGCGGCGGATCGACTCCGCGACGCGGCGGGCCGCGCGGGCGGCGAGGACGGAGCCGCCCCACACGAGCGGGTTGGCGTCGGCGAGGCAGATGGCGAGCATCTTGGCCGGGTTGATCGAGATGTCGCGGTGGGGCGAGCAGCTGATGGCGACGGCGTCGAGGGCCTCGGCGACGGTGTCGGCCTCCGCCTCGGGGCCGAGCCCGACCTGGTGGAGGTAGGACAGCATCACGACGGCGGTGGCGAGCTGGTCGTCGGTGACGGTCGGCAGCACGGTGGTCCACCGGCCCTGGGCGTGCTCGGCGACCATCGACGACGCCGGGCAGGCGACGACGACCTGGCAGCCCCGGCGCACGGCCTCGGCGACGGCCGAGGCGGTGCCGGAGTCGGAGCCGACGGGCGCGAGGACGACGACCAGGTCGAGGCTGCCGGCCCAGCCGGGCAGCGCGGGGCCGGGCCAGGCGACGAACGGCACCGGGCAGAACGGCTCGAGGACGGCACGGAGCAGCCGCGAGTCGGGTCCGGCTGCGATGACGGCCCGGGGCCGGGCCTCCTGGGCACGGGTCACCCCGATCGCGGTGGCCTCGGCGGCTCCCCCGGCCTCACGGCGTACGCGGGCGCCGGACTCGGCGAGCGTGCGCAGCCGCAGGTCGGCGGCGCCGATGGCGACCTCGTCGTCGAGCCGCGACTCGTCGAACCAGCTCACGGCCGGCGGGCCTCGTCGACCAGCAGCACCGGGATGTCGTCGCGCACCGGGTAGGCCAGCCCGCACGACTGGCAGACCAGCTCGGTCTCGGATCCTCCGGCCCCCTCGACCAGCGCGAGCTCACCGCGGCAGTCGGGGCAGACGATGATCTCGAGCAGGGCCGGGTCGATTCCTTGGCTTGCCATGTCAGGCACCTCCGCGGATCAGGGCGAGCACCTCGTCGCGCACCGCCGTCATGGTCGCCTCGTCCTTGCCCTCCACGTTGAGCCGCAGCAGCGGCTCGGTGTTGGACGGACGGACGTTGAACTGCCAGTCGGCGTGGCTCACGGTCAGCCCGTCGAGGTGGTCGGTGGTGACGCCGTCGCGGCCGTCGTACGCCGCCTCGACGGCTGCGGCGACGGCCAGCGCGTCGGCGACGGTCGAGTTGATCTCGCCCGACAGCGGGTAGCGCTCGTAGCGGGCCAGCAGGTCGCTGAGCGTGCCGTCGTGGCCGGCCAGGGCCGCAAGCGCGTGCAGCGCGGCGAGCATGCCGGAGTCGGCGCGCCAGAAGTCGCGGAAGTAGAAGTGGCCGCTGTGCTCGCCGCCGAAGATCGCGTCGGTCTCGGCCATCGTCGCCTTGATGAACGAGTGGCCGACGCGGGTGCGGACCGGCTTGCCGCCGAGCTCGGTGACGAGCTCGGGCACGGCGCGGCTGGTGATCAGGTTGTGGATGATCGTGGCGCCGGGGTCCTTGGCGAGCTCGCGCTCGGCGATCAGCGCCGTCAGCGTCGACGGCGACACGGCGCGGCCGAGCTCGTCGACGAGGAAGCACCGGTCGGCGTCGCCGTCGAAGGCCAGGCCGATGTCGGCGCCGACCTCGAGCACCTTGGCCTGCAGGTCGACGAGGTTGTCGGCCTCGATCGGGTTGGCCTCGTGGTTGGGGAAGGTGCCGTCGAGCTCGAAGTACATCGGCACCAGCTCGACGGCGTCGCCCAGGCGGCCGAACACGGCGGGCGCGGTGTAGCCGGCCATCCCGTTGCCGGCGTCGGCGACGACCTTGAGCGTGCGGCCGGTCACCGGGGCGAGGGAGAGCAGGTGGGCGGCGTAGGCCTCGAGCACGTCGTGCTCACTGATCGAGCCGCTGCGCCCGGCCGTGGCGAACTCGCCGGACACGACGAGGTCGCGGATCTCGGCCAGGCCGGTCTCGAGCCCGATCGGGGTCGCCAGCGAGCGGCACATCTTGATGCCGTTGTACTGCGCGGGGTTGTGGCTCGCGGTGAACATCACGCCGGGCATCGCGAGGTGACCGGAGGCGAAGTAGAGCTGGTCGGTCGAGGCCAGCCCGATCATCGTGACGTCGGCGCCCGCCTGCATCGCGCCGTCGGCGAACGCGCCGGCCATGCCGGGCGAGCTGGGCCTCATGTCGTAGCCGACGACGACCTCGCTGGTGCCGACCACCTGCACGAACGCACGTCCCGTGGCCCGGGCGAGCTCCTCGTCGAGCTGGTCGGGCACGGTCCCGCGGACGTCGTACGCCTTGAAGATGGCGTGGATGGTGGCAGGGTCGAGGGCCATGCCGCAGACCCTAGTGGTCGGCCGTGACGCGACGGTCAGTCGGTGGTGAGCACGCGGAGGTGGCCGCGGCGCGAGGTCTCGCGGCCGGTCTCCGCGGCGGGCGCGGGCCGGGGCGGCGGCG
>NZ_JAURVJ010000101.1 GCF_030655615.1 Nocardioides sp. | reverse complement strand
CACGAGGAGGCTGCGGTCGCCGTCGGGCGGGCGGCGTACGTCGCCGGCTTCGCCTCGAGCAGCAACCTCGCCGCCGGCTACCTCCACGGCGTGCCCACCGTCGGCACGGCCGCGCACGCCTTCACCCTGGCCCACCGCAGCGAGGTCGAGGCGTTCCGCAGCCAGGTCCAGGCGCAGGGCCCGGGCACCACGCTGCTGGTCGACACCTACGACATCGCCCAAGGCATCCGCAACGCCGTCGAGGTGGCCGGTCCCGAGCTCGGCGCCGTACGGATCGACTCCGGCGACCTGTCCGACGAGTCCCACGCCGCGCGCGTCCTGCTCGACGAGCTGGGCGCGACCCGCACCCGGATCACCGTGACGAGCGACCTCGACGAGTACGTCATCGCGGCCCTCGCCGACGCCCCCATCGACGGCTACGGCGTGGGCACCCGCGTGGCCACCGGCTCGGGTCAGCCGACCGCCCAGATGGTCTACAAGCTGGTCGCGGTGGCCGACACCGCCGACGGGCCGCTGCGCCCGGTCGCCAAGAAGTCGCACGACAAGATCTCGGTCGGCGGCCGAAAGACGGCCTACCGCTCCTTCGACGACGAGGGGCTCGTCGCCAGCGAGTGGTTCACGACCGACGCCGCCGGCGACGGCAGCGGCGACGGTGGCGGCGCCGACGACGGCGCCACGCCGATCCAGGTGGCCGCGATCCGCGGCGGCGAGGTCGTCCACTCCCCCTCGCTCGACGAGGTGCGCGACCACTGCGCCGCCGCCCTCGCGACCCTGCCGCCCGAGGCGCTGGCCATCACCGGCGGCAGCGCCTACCTCCGCGTCGAACCCAGGCCGCAACCCGCACCGCAACCGGAAGGAGCGCTCACATGACCCGCGCCCTCATCATCGTCGACGTCCAGAACGACTTCGTCGAGGGCGGCTCGCTCGCCGTCACCGGCGGCCGCGCCGTCGCCACCCGCATCAGCGAGCACCTCGCCGCCCACGCCGACGACTACGCCGCGGTGGTCGCCTCCCGTGACTGGCACGACGCCCACGGCACCAACGACGGCCACTTCGCCGAGCCGGGCACCGACCCCGACTTCGAGCACACCTGGCCGGTGCACTGCGTGTCGACGACGGGCGGGTCCGACTACGCGCCCGAGCTCGTCACCGACCGCGTCACCCACCACGTCCGCAAGGGCATGGGCGTCGCCGCCTACAGCGCGTTCGAGGGCGTGACCGACGACGGCTCGACCCTGCTGTCGGTCCTCGAGGGACTCGACGTGACCGAGCTCGACGTCACCGGCATCGCCACCGACTACTGCGTCCGCGCGACCGTCCTCGACGCCCGCCGGGCCGGGCTCGCCGTCCGGCTCCTCGCCGGCCTCCACGCCGGCGTCGCCGCCGGGTCGAGCGCCACTGCGGTGGCCGAGATGACCGAGGCCGGCGCGACCGGGGTGACCGCATGAGCGACCACCCGCCGTTCGCCGTCACCGTCGACCTGGCCGTCTTCACCATCCGCGACGGCGCACTCGCGGTGCTGCTGGTCGAGCGCGGCGCCGACCCGTTCGCCGGCTCCTGGGCCCTGCCCGGCGGGTTCGTCGAGCCGCAGGAGGACGCCGAGAACGCCGCCTGGCGCGAGCTGCTGGAGGAGACCGGCGTCGAGCGCTTCGACGGCCACCTCGAGCAGCTGCGCACCTACTCCGCCCCCGACCGCGATCCGCGGATGCGGGTCGTCTCGGTCGCCCACGTCGCCTTCGCCCCCGACCTGCCCGAGCCCGAGGCCGGCTCCGACGCCGCCGGCGCGCGCTGGTGGGCCGTCGACGACGTGCTCGGCGAGGGCCCGGACCGCCCAGCCCTGGCCTTCGACCACGACGAGATCCTCACCGACGCCCGCGAGCGGGTGCGCGCCAAGCTCGAGTACACGACGCTCGCCCTCGACTTCGTCGCCGAGCCCTTCACCCTCCCCGAGCTGCGCCGGGTCTACGCCGCCGTCTGGGGCGTCGCGCCCGACCTGGGCAACTTCCGCCGCAAGGTCCTCGGGACCGACGGGTTCGTCGTACCCACCGACGGGCAGGGCGGCGCCACCAGCGCCGGTGGCCGCCCGCCCCTGCTCTACCGTCGCGGAGACGCCACCGTGATCCAGCCGCCGATGCTGCGGACCGCCGGCGACTGACCCGGCGCGGGGGGTCGCGGATTCCCCGGCCGGCCGGGGATTCCGACCGTTGTCAGGGGTTGCAACCCCTGACAAGGGTCGGATCTCCCTGACACCCCCCGCTCTTGAGGGCGTACGACGGGCTCCCGACGGGCTGTCTCCTTGCGGGCGAGGGAAACTGTCGGTGGCGTAGGCAAGACTGGCGGGATGTCCCAGACCGACCCGCTCGCGGCCTTCAGCGAGCCGACGCGCGCGTGGTTCGCGGCGGCGTTCGCCGAGCCGACGCCGGCGCAGGCGGGCGCGTGGGCGGCCATCGGGGCGGGGCGGCACGCGCTGGTGGTCGCGCCGACCGGCTCGGGCAAGACGCTCAGCGCGTTCCTGTGGTCGATCGACCGGTTGATGAGCACCCCGCCGCCGAAGGACAAGAAGCAGCGCACCCGGGTGCTCTACATCAGCCCGCTCAAGGCCCTCGGCGTCGACGTCGAGCGCAACCTGCGCGCGCCGCTCACCGGCATCAAGCACACCGCCGACCGGCTCGGCGCGACCGTCCCCGAGGTGACGGTCGGCGTCCGGTCCGGTGACACCGCGGCCGGCGACCGCCGCAAGCTGCAGACCGCGCCGCCCGACATCCTCATCACGACCCCCGAGTCGCTGTTCCTGATGCTCACCAGCCAGGCGCGCGACTCGCTGCGCGGGCTCGAGACGGTGATCATCGACGAGGTGCACGCGGTCGCGGGCTCCAAGCGCGGCGCCCACCTCGCGCTCAGCCTCGAGCGGCTCGACGCGCTGCTCGACAAGCCGGTCCAACGGGTCGGGCTGTCGGCGACGGTCCGTCCGCTCGAGGAGGTGGCGCGGTTCCTCGGGGGCAGCGCGCCGGTCGACATCGTGGCGCCTCCGGCCTCCAAGAGCTGGGACCTCAAGGTCGTCGTCCCCGTGGAGGACATGACCCAGCCCGGCGACCTCGACGAGGACGCCGAGGAGCAGGACGGCCGCGGCCACGCCTCGATCTGGCCCCACGTCGAGGAGAGCGTGGTCGACCTCATCGAGCAACACACCTCGACGATCGTCTTCGCCAACTCGCGGCGCCTCGCCGAGCGGCTGACGGCCCGCCTCAACGAGATCGCCACCACCCGGGCCGGCAACGCCCTCCCCGAAGGTGCCGAGCAACCGGCCGAGGTCATGGCCCAGAGCGGCGCCTCCCAGGGCGCCGAGACGGTCATCGCCAAGGCCCACCACGGCTCGGTGAGCAAGGAGCAGCGCGCCCTCATCGAGGACGACCTCAAGCGGGGCCGGCTGCCCGCGGTCGTCGCGACCAGCAGCCTCGAGCTCGGCATCGACATGGGCGCGGTCGACCTCGTCATCCAGATCGAGTCGCCGCCGTCGGTGGCCAGCGCCCTCCAGCGCGTCGGCCGCGCCGGCCACCAGGTGGGCGAGACCTCGCGCGGCGTCCTCTACCCCAAGCACCGCGGCGACCTGGCGCAGACCGCGGTCGCCGTACGCCGGATGCGCACTGGGGGCATCGAGGCGCTCCGCATCCCCGCCAACCCGCTCGACGTCCTCGCCCAGCAGGTGGTCGCCGCGACCGCGCTCGAGCCGATGGACGTCGACGAGCTCTATGCGCTGTGCCGGCGGAGCGCCCCGTTCACCCAGCTGCCGCGCTCGGCCTACGACGCCACCCTCGACCTGCTGGCTGGGCGCTACCCGAGCGACGAGTTCGCCGAGCTCCGCCCGCGCATCGTGTGGGACCGCGTCACCGGCCAGCTCACCGGCCGGCCGGGGGCCCAGCGGCTCGCGGTCACCAGCGGCGGCACCATCCCTGACCGCGGGCTCTTCGGCGTCTTCCTCGTAGGGGGCGAGGGCCCGGGCAAGCGGGTCGGCGAGCTCGACGAGGAGATGGTCTACGAGTCACGCGTCGGCGACATCTTCGCGCTCGGCGCGACGTCGTGGCGCATCCAGGAGATCACCCACGACCGGGTCCTGGTCACCCCGGCGCCCGGCATCCCCGGCCGGCTTCCCTTCTGGAAGGGCGACAGCCTGGGCCGGCCCGCCGAGCTCGGCGAGGCCATCGGTGCCTACACCCGCGAGCTCGGCGCGATGACCCAGGCCAAGGCGGTCAAGCAGGCGCGCGACGACGGTCTCGACGAGTGGGCCGCAGGCAACCTCGTGGCCTACCTCCACGAGCAGCTCGAGGCGACCCGGGTCCTGCCAAGCGACACGACGCTGCTGGTCGAGCGGTTCCGCGACGAGCTCGGCGACTGGCGGCTCGTCGTCCACTCCCCCTACGGCGTGCCCGTCCACGCGCCGTGGGCGTTGGCCATCAACGCCCGGCTGCGCGAGCGCTACGGCGTCGACGGACAGGCGCTGGCCTCCGACGACGGCATCGTCATCCGCATCCCCGACACCGACGCCGAGCCGCCCACCGGCGACCTGATCGTCTTCGACGCCGAGGAGATCGACGCCCTGGTCACCCAGGAGGTCGGTGGCTCCGCGCTGTTCGCCGCCCGCTTCCGCGAGTGCGCGGCCCGCGCCCTGCTGCTCCCGCGTCGTGATCCCGGCCGGCGCTCGCCGCTGTGGCAGCAGCGCCAGCGGGCCGCGGCGCTGCTCGAGGTCGCCTCCAAGTACCCCTCGTTCCCGATCGTCCTCGAGGCCGTCCGCGAGTGCCTCCAGGACGTCTACGACCTGCCGGCGCTGGTCGGGCTGATGCGCGCGGTCGACCGCCGCGAGGTCCAGGTCACCGACATCGCGACCCCGTCGCCGTCTCCCTACGCCCGCAGCCTGCTGTTCGGCTACGTCGCCCAGTTCGTCTACGAGGGCGACTCCCCCATCGCCGAGCGCCGGGCCGCCGCCCTCTCGCTCGACCAGGGCCTGCTCGCCGAGCTGCTCGGGCGCGCCGAGCTGCGCGAGCTGCTCGACCCCGAGGTGCTGGCCGAGGTCGAGGCCGAGCTCCAGCGGCTCGCCCCCGACCGACGCGCCCGCGACGCCGAGGGCGTCGTCGACCTGCTCCGGATGCTCGGCCCGCAGTCGCTCGACGAGGTGCGTGCGCGCAGCGTCGACGGGGCCGAGGTCGGCGAGTGGCTCGACACCCTGGCCGCCTCGCGCCGGGTCGTCGAGGTCCGCCTGGCCGGGGTCCCGTCCTGGGCCGTGGTCGAGGACGTCGCTCGGCTGCGCGACGCGCTCGGCGTACCCGTCCCGCCCGGCACGCCCGACGTCTTCGCCGAGCCCGTCGACGACCCGCTCGCCGACCTGGTCGCCCGGTTCGCCCGCACCCACGGGCCGTTCACCACCGACGACGTCGCCGACCGGCTCGGCCTCGGCGCCGCGGTCGCGCGCCACACGCTGCAGCGCCTGGCCGCCCAGGGCCGGGTCCTCGACGGCGAGTTCCGGCCGTCGGGCTCGGGCTCGGAGTGGTGCGACGCCGAGGTGCTCCGCCGGCTGCGACGCCGCTCGCTCGCGCGGCTGCGCCAGGAGGTCGAGCCCGTCGAGCCGGCCGCGCTCGGCCGGTTCCTCGCGGCCTGGCAGCACGTCTCCGGCCGCGGCCTGCGCGGCGTCGACGGGGTGCTCAGCGCCATCGACCAGCTCGCGGGCGCACCGGTCCCCGCCTCGGCGCTCGAGGCCCTGGTGCTGGCGGCCCGGGTGCGTGACTACGAGCCGGCCTACCTCGACGAGCTGACCACCTCCGGCGAGGTCGTCTGGGCCGGCCACGGCGCGCTGCCCGGCAACGACGGCTGGGTCTCGCTCCACCTCGCCGATCAGGCCCACCTGACGCTGCCCCCGCCGACGGCGTTCGAGGCCGGCGAGCTCCAGGAGGCGGTGCTCGCCGCGCTCGCCGGCGGCGGTGCCTGGTTCTTCCACCAGGTCGCCGACAGCACCCGCCGCGCGCTCGACAAGGCGTCGATCACCGACCAGGCGATCAGCGCCGCCCTCTGGGAGCTCGTCTGGGCCGGCCGCGTCGGCAACGACACCCTCGCCCCGATGCGCGCCCTCATCGGCGGTGGCAAGACGACCCACCGCACCCGCCGTCCGCCCCCGCGGCCCGGACGCGTCGCCCGCACCGGTCCGCCCGAGACCGCCGGCCGCTGGTCTGCCCTTCCCGAGATCGACCCCGACCCGACCCGGCGGGCCAAGGCGACCGCCGAGCGGCTGCTCGAGCGCCACGGCGTCGTCATCCGCGGGGCAGTCGTCAGCGAACGGGTGCCGGGCGGGTTCGCCGCGGTCTACAAGGTCCTCTCGGCCTTCGAGGAGTCCGGACGCTGTCGGCGTGGCTACTTCGTCGACGGTCTCGGCGCCGCCCAGTTCGGCACCGCCGGCGCGATCGACCGTCTCCGCACCTTCAGCGAGGCCCCGACCGAGAAGGTCACCGCGCTCGCCGTCGCGGCGACCGACCCGGCCAACCCCTACGGCGCGGCGCTCCCCTGGCCCGACTCCGGCGGCGGCCACCGTCCGGGCCGCAAGGCGGGCGCCATCGTCGTCCTCGTCGACGGCGTGCTGACGCTCTACGTCGAGCGGGGCGGGCGCACCCTGCTCACCTGGACCGACGACGTCGACGTCCTCACCCCGGCCGCGGCCACGCTGGCCGAGACCGTGCGCCGGGGCGCACTCGGCCGCCTCACCGTCGAGAAGGCCGACGGCGCCGCCATCCTCGGCGGCGGTTCCACGCCGCTGCGCACCGCCCTCGACGCTGCCGGCTTCGTCACGACGCCCCAGGGGCTGAGGCTGCGCAGTGCCCGAGGGTGACACCGTCTATCGGGCGGCCCGGCTGCTCGACCGCTCGCTGACCGGGCACGACCTGGTGACGACCGACTTCCGGGTGCCCCAGCACGCGACCGCCGACCTCTCCGGGGGCCGGGTGCTCGCCACGGTCAGCCGCGGCAAGCACCTGCTCACCCGCATCGCCCACGGCGACGACCGCTGGACCCTGCACACCCACCTCAAGATGGAGGGCGCCTGGCGGGTCCTGGCCCTCGACCAGCGGTGGCCGCGACCGGCCCACCAGGCCCGCGTCGTGCTGACCACGGCGACCGAGCGCGCCGTCGGCTTCTCGCTCGGCATCGTCGAGCTGCTGCCCACAGCCGACGAGGGGTTCGTCGTCGGCCACGTCGGCCCCGACCTGCTCGGTCCCGACTGGGACGAGACCGAGGCGCTGCGTCGACTGATGGCCGAGCCCGACCGCATGGTCATCGAGGCGCTGCTCGACCAGCGCAACCTGGCCGGCATCGGCAACATGTACGCCGCCGAGCTGTGCTTCGTCGCCGGGGTCCACCCGCACGACCCCGTCGCGGCCGTGCCCGACCTGCGGCGCGTCGTACGACGGGCCCGGCAGATGCTCGACCTCAACAAGGAGCGGGCGGTGCAGTCCACCACCGGCAACCTCCGCGAGCGCGAGCGGATGTGGGTCTATCGCCGCGACCGGTCGGCGTGCCGTCGCTGCGGCACGCCGATCCAGGTCGCGATGCGTGGCCCCGCCGAGCGGGAGCGCGCCACCTACTGGTGCCCGCGCTGCCAGCCTGCGGTCACCTCGGGATGACGAACGAGCCGACGCCGTCGATGACGACCGGCTTCCGGTCGAGCGTGCGCAGCGTGATGACGCCCGACCTCGGGGTGGCGAACGACCCCGACGCATAGACCACCTTGAGCTGCGGGCGGGGGGCCGCCAGGTTCACGACCTCGAGCCGCTTGCCGTTGAGCTCGATCGCGACCCGGCCCAGGCCCGGTCCGCGGGCGAGCAGCACGGCGATCCGCGACGCCTTGGTGACCCGGTAGCCCAGGGTGCGACCTTTCTGCCGGGTCGAGAAGTAGGTCGTCCGGTAGAACCGGTCGTCCTTGACGTTCTTCCAGCCCGCGCTGCGCCGGGCGGGGAGCCGCTCGTTGGCCAGCACGGCGAACTCGCGGCGGGCGGGGGTGGCGTCGACGAGGCCGTCGGGGCTGGTGGCGGCCACGGTGAAGACGTGGGTGCCGGGCTTGAGGCCCTTGAGCTGGGCCGCGCCGTTGCCGCAGGGCACGGTGGCGCCGTCGAGCCGGCAGGTGAAGGTCGACCCGACGAGGGACGAGGTGAACCGGTAGCCCGCGCGATAGCTGGCCACGAAGCCGCGGCGGGCGACCCCCGCGGTGATCGTCGTCTGGGGGGCGACGAGGTCGACGCCGCCCTGGATGACGAAGTCAGCGTCGTTGGTGTCGTAGAAGTAGTTGCCGACGGCCTCGATCTTGATCCGGGCCTTCGTCGTGTTGAACTTCGGCAGGGTGACCGCCTCGCTGCCGTCGTTGGGCGTGGACGCCGCGACGACGAAGGGGAACGAGGAGCCTCCGTCGACCGAGACGCTGATCTTGACCATCGGGGCGAACGCGGCGGCGTCGGTGCCGGCGACGTCCCAGGTGACGGTCTCGGTCGCGTTGGCCGTGGCCGGGGTCCCGGCGGTGGCACGCGAGGTCAGGGCGAAGGGACCGACCGACGCGTCGGGCGTCAGCACCACGTCGTCGTGGCCGGTGCCGCCACCGGTGGTTGCCCCGTCGCGGACGGTGAGGCGGAAGTTGAGCTCGCCGGCGAGCGGGCTGAGGGCGTAGGCCGCGTCGGGCAGGAACTCCGAGTAGCAGTCCAGGGTCGCCCCGGTCATCGCCGCGGTGGGGTCGGCCGGCAGCGGGCAGGGGCCCTCGGCGTTGGTGTTGTCGGCCAGGACCTGCTCCAGGTCGGGGAACGAGCGGCTCGGGTTGCCGTCGGCGAGGTTCTCCCCCGGCGAGTTGTAGAGCACGGTGTCGGCAGCCCCGACGTCGGCGTAGGTGCCGAAGACCCGGAACAGACCGCCCGCGAGCTTGACCGGGGTGGACAGCCCGGTGCCGGGTCCGGTGCCCAGGACCGGGTCGCCGGGCAGGCCCGGGTCGTTCTGCTCCCAGAGATAGGTCAGGCCGACCTGCTGGGACGCCTCGGCGTCGGTCGCGGAGCCGGTCAGCACGAACGGCGTCCGGATCGGGATCGACTTGTCGGCGCCGGCGTCCACGACGGGCCGGTGGTTGGTCGTCACCGTGGCGGTGCCGCGGTTGGTGATCGGGCCGCCGTTCTGGGTCACCCCGACGAAGCCGGTGGCGCCGACGAACCCGCTGAGCTCGAGCCGGGCCGCGTCGGTCTGGTCGGGCCAGTCGGTGGTAAAGCCGGTGCCGTCCAGCGTCGTGCCGCCGTCGTACGCCGTCACCTGGACCGCCTTGCCGGTCAGGGTCAGCAGCGCGGCCTCGAGGCCGGCGGCGTTGTAGGTGGTCCCGTTGGTGATGGTGACCGGGGCCTTGCCGGGATAGCCGAGCTTGAACGAGTCGGTGCCGGCGAAGCCGGACAGGTTGACGACCTGCTGCTCGGCCAGCGTCGTCGGGGTCGCGGTCGTGACCGCGGTGAGCTCGTCGATGGTGCGCTGGGAGAAGTAGGGGTCGGTGTGGGGCTGCAGGTCGTCGTTGGCACAGATGCCGGCGTAGGCCATGACGCTGGAGCCCGAGCCGATCTCGACCGAGGTGTCGGCGTTGCGGTTGGGGAACATGCACGAGCCGCCGTTGCCGTCGAACGTGTGGTTGCCGCCCATCTGGTGGCCGACCTCGTGGGCGAAGAAGTCGATGGCGTAGAAGTCGCCGCGCGGCTCGTCGAGCGCGGTGCAGCCGCCCGCCTTGAGCTCGCCGCCGACGACGCCGAGGTAGGCGACGCCACCGCCACCCTCGCCGGAGCCGAGGTGGCCGATGTCGAAGTTGTCGGCACCGATGATCTGACCGGCGACGAAGTTGTTGCGGTCGATGCCGTTGCCGCCGCAGGACGCGATGTCGTCGGCAGCGAAGCACGCGCTGGCGCCGCACGGGCCGTTGGCGCCGGTGGCCTTGGCCGCGGTGTCGAGGTTGAGCTCGTCGGTCCCGTCGACGAGGACGAACTTGATCGCCATGTCGTCGCCATAGATCGCGTTGGCCCGGTTGATGACCCGCACCTTCTCGGCCAGCACGTTGGCGGTGCCGAAGTCGGCGGCGTAGGACGGCGTGGTCACGAACGCCATCCGGTAGGTGCGCTGGGTCACGACCTCACCGGCACGACGCGCGGTCTCCACCCTGCCGGCGCGGCCGGCCAGGCTGGCCCGGGCCGGGGTGGTCACCTCGCGCTCGGTGAAGGCGCGGGCGCTCCGCGGGACCGCGGAGCGGAGGTAGCTGAGGTGGGCGGTGACCCCGCGCCCGAAGTAGGCCGGGTCGACGTACCAGGTGCGGTTGCCCTCGAGGCTGCGGACCACCGCGCTCAGCCCGAGCGGGGTGACGGCCAGGCGGATCGTGTCGCTCGGGTCGGTCACGCCGGTGCCGGCGTAGGTGCGCAGCTCGGGGTGCGCCGCCTGGAGCCCGGGCTCCATCACGGAGTCCTCCACCATGGCGAAGACGACCTCGGCCCCGTCGGGTGCGCGCAGCGAGACCGGCACGGAGGCGGCGCCGGCGGCGGCGTCCTCGGCCGACGGTGCGCCGGCCAGGGCCGAGCGGACGACGTCGTCGCTGATGCGCGAGGCGGCATAGCTGCGCGGGACGACGGTGACACGGCGGGAGCGGTCGAGCCGGAACCCCGTGATCGGGGCCGCGAGGGCGGCGACGTCGTCGAGGTCGGGCGCGGCCGCGGCCGGAGCGGCGGCGGCA
>NZ_JAURVJ010000097.1 GCF_030655615.1 Nocardioides sp. | reverse complement strand
CCGGGAGCCAGCCCGTGGTCGCGGTCGCCGGGCCGCTCGCCGTCCGATTCGCGCGTCACGGTGTGACAGGCTGACCGCCATGAAGACGCTGCGCCGCACGACCGCCGCCGCGGTCCTCGTCCTGACCGCCTCGTTCGCCCTCGTCGGCTGCAGCGGCGACGACGAGCCGTCGGGCAACCCGTCGGCCAACACCGACGGCGACGACGAGGTGTCGCCCGAGGAGGCGCTCGCGTTCGCCAAGTCCAAGCTCGACGAGACCACCGGTGTCCGGCTGACGCTGTCGACCGACGACGACCCCGACTCCGAGGCCTTCCTCTCCGAGGCCTCCGGCGTGATCACCGCCGACCCGGCGGCCTTCGACGGCAAGGCGTCCGGCACCTTCGAGGGCATCCCCGCCAGCGACGTCGACATCGTCTCGGTCGGTGGCACCGTCTACGCCAAGTTCCTCGGCAGCTTCCAGGACTTCGACCTGCCCGACTGCGTCCCCGACCCGGCCGGCCTGCTCGACCCCACCAGCGGCTTCGCCACCGTCCTCACCGACGCCCAGCAGGTCGAGGCCGGCGAGCAGGTCCGCGGCGGCGCCGACAACGACGAGATCCTCACCCCCTACACGGCGGTCGTCCCCGGCGACTCCGTGCAGAACCTGCTGCCCTGCGCCCCCGGTGACGAGTTCGTGGCGACGTTCACCCTCGACGACGACGGCGCCCTGCGCACCGCCGACCTCACCGGCGAGTTCTTCGCCGACACCGGCGAGATCACCTACAGCATCGCGATCGACGACTACGACGTCGACGAGGAGATCACGAAGCCGTGAGCACCGGGTCTGAGACGGGGACGGCCGCCACCGTCGACCGGCGTTCTCGGGCCCTGCTGGTCTTCTGCGCGGGCGCCGTGATGTTCGCGGCGATCGACACCTACGTCGTCGTGCTCGCGCTCCCCGACATGATGGCGTCGGTCGACATCGCCGTCGACCAGCTGCAGCGGGCCGCCCCGATCATCTCCGGCTTCCTGCTGGGCTACGTCGCGATGCTGCCGCTGATCGGCCGGATCGCCGACCTGCGCGGCCCGGTACCGGTCCTGGCCGCGTCGCTGGTCGCGTTCTCCGTCGGCTCGGTCGTCACGGCCGTCTCCTACGACCTGCCGAGCATGGTCCTCGGCCGGTTCCTGCAGGGCGTCGGCGGCGGCGGGCTCGTCCCGGCGACGATGGCCCTCGTCGCGGCCCTCTACCCGGTCGAGCGCCGGGGCCTGCCGCTCGGCCTCGTCTCCGCCGTGCAGGAGTTCGGCAGCGTGCTCGGCCCGCTGTTCGGAGCGGCGGTCATGTCGTTCACGACCTGGCGCGCCATCTTCGCCATCAACTGTGCCGCCGGGATCGCCCTCTGGGTGGTCGTGCGGGTGCTGCGGCGCGGCGACGACACGCCTGCCCCGGCCGAGGAGGCCGAGGTGACCGAGCCGGGGACGACTCCGGCCCGGCGCGGTCTGCCCGACGTGCTCGGGGCGGTCGCACTCGTGGTGGCGGCCGGGACGGCCCTGATGACGATCAGCCCCCCGAGCTCGCTCTACACCGACCTGACGTACGGCGAGCTCTTCGTGCCCGTGGTCTCCGGAGGAGGCCGGTGGCTGCAGCCGATGGGGCTGGTGGCGGTCAGCGCGTTCCTCGTCTTCGCGGCCCGGTGCGTCTTCGCGCGGCGCCCGCTGTTCGACGTCCGGTCGTGGGGCCGCAGCCTCGCCGAGGCCGACCTGACCGGTGCGGCCTACCTCGCCGTCGTGCTGGGCGGCATCGTGCTGGCGTTCGCGACCGCCGACCCCGAGGTGTCGGTCTTCTCCGCGCAGGGCCCGTGGTTCCTGGCGGGTTCGGCCATCGCCCTGGTCGCCCTCGTGCTCCACCTGCGGCGAACCGACGAACCGCTCGTCCCGCGCGGCACCCTGGCCCAGCGACCGGCCTGGGGCTCCCTGGTCGTCAGCCTCCTCGTGGGCTGGGCGCTGATCGCCGCGCTCGTCGACATCCCCCTCTTCGCGCGGACCGCCGAGAAGGGCTACGACCAGCTCGACGCCGCGCTCGTGCTCCTCCGCTTCCTGGTGGCGCTGCCGGTCGGCGCCGTCGTGGGCGGCGTCCTGGTCCGACGACTCCCGTCGGGGGTCATCACCGCGGCCGGGATGGTCGCCGCCTCCGCGTCGTTCTGGTGGATGGCGCAGTGGGACCAGTCGTCCCTCGACTCGTTCGTCGCCAACGTCCCGCTGGTGCTCGGCGGTCTGGGCTTCGGCCTGGCGCTGGCGCCGGTCAACGCCGCCATGCTCGCGTCCACGCGCGACGACGTCCACGGCCTCGCGAGCGCCCTCGTGGTCGTAGCCCGGATGGTCGGGATGCTCGTCGGCATCTCCGTGCTGACGACCTACGGCCTCGCCCAGCTCTACGACGCCCGCCGCGACGACCCCGACCTCGGCGTCCGCGCGCTGGGCGTCCTGCAGGAGCAGGCCGTCTTCCAAGGAGCGGCGATCGTCGCGCTGCTCGCGGCCGTCGTCGCCCTCGTGGTGTTCCGAGGGGCACCGACCCGCAGCGTCGAGACCGGACAGGTGCTCCGCGCGGTCGGCTAGCCCGATACATTTCCGCCGTGCCAGATTTCGACGACCTGCTCGGTGCCAACCAGGAGTACGCCGCCGGCTTCACCCAGAGCGGGCTCGACGGTGTCGCCCGCCGGGGCATCGCCGTCGTCACGTGCATGGACTCGCGCATCGACCCCCTCGGCATGCTCGGCCTGGCGCCGGGCGACGCCAAGATCCTGCGCAACCCCGGCGGCCGGGTCGACCACCTCACCCTCGAGGCGCTCGTGCTCGCCGTCCACCTGCTCGGCGTCACGCGGGTCGTGATCGCCCCGCACACCAACTGCGCGGTGGCCTCCAGCACCGAGGCCGAGCTCCGCTCCCGGATCGAGGAGTCGGCCGGCATGGACGCCAGCTGGCAGTCCATCCACGTCGTCCGCGACCAGCTCGACTCGCTCGCCGACGACGTCCAGAAGGTCCGCACCCACCCGCTCGTGCCCACGTCGGTCGCGGTCGGCGGGTTCATCTACGACGTCCACACCGGACGGCTCGAGCGGCAGTTCTGACGGTCCCGCTCCGCGCGGCGCCCTATCTCGCGTAGCGCTGCGCGTGGCCGCGCACCATCAGCGCCTCGACCGTCGAGAACCGCAGCGCGATGAGGTCGATCGCCGGTCCCATCAGCGACAGCGGCGCGGCGAGGTCGCCGTCGAGGACGCCCTCGGGGCTCGTGTGGTGGTGGTGGGCGCCGAGCAGGTGCCCCACCTCGTGCGCCATGGTCTTGGCCGTCCCGTCGGCGACCCCCGCCGCCGACACCGCGCCGAGCTCGCCGACCGCGAACGCCCGCGTGGGGTAGCGGATCCCGCCGATGCAGTCGGCCAGCCCCGCGAGCTGTCCCCCGGTCACCGAGCTCGTGACGACGTCCTTGTCGGTGAGGACGTAGACCACGTCGACCCCGGCCGGCCGCCGGCCGCCGTACTCCTGCTTGGCCTGGGCCAGCAGCCCGTTGGCGTCACGGCCGGTGAACCTGACGGGGTCGTACGTCGCCGCGACGGCGATCCCCAACCGCGCGTAGGCCCGGCGCATGCCGACCACCGCGGCGGCGCCCTGGGCCCGGGTCACGCCGTCGAGCACGACCCGGAGGTCGAGCTGCACCGTGGCGTCGGTCAGCGCGATCGTGTGCGGCACCAGCTGCACGCAGCTGCCGAGCAGTGCGTCGGTGTCGGGGAAGTCGATGGTCGCCCTCGGAGGCCTTGCCTCGGCTCCGGTCCCCGCCCCCAGGAGCGCCGCCAGCACGACGAAGACGGCCCACCACCTGCGACTGCTCCCCCACGTCCCCACGACAGGACAACGTCGCCGTGACCGCTTGGTTAGGCCGGTCGCACCCTCACGCGTCGAGCGCCTCGACGTCGACCTCGTAGGCCCCCTGGACGATGAACTCCTTGCGCGGGGCCACGTCAGAGCCCATCAGCAGCTCGAAGACGGTGGCGGCCACGTCGGCGTCGTCGACGGTGAGCTTGCGCAGCGTGCGGTGGCGCGGGTCCATCGTGGTCTCGGCCAGCTGGTCGGCGTCCATCTCGCCGAGGCCCTTGTAGCGCTGGACCGGGTCCTTCCAGCGGGTGTTCTTCTTCTTCAGCTCGGCGAGCTTTCGCTGCAGCTCGTCGTCGGAGTAGGTGTAGACGTACTTCTCCTGGCCCTTGCGGGGGTTGGAGATCTCGATGCGGTGCAGCGGCGGCACGGCGGTGTAGACGCGACCGGCGGTGATGAGCTCGGGCATGTACTTGAAGAACAGGGTGGCCAGCAGGCAGCGGATGTGGGCGCCGTCGGAGTCGGCGTCGGCCATGAAGATGATCCGGCCGTAGCGGGCCGCGTCGAGGTCGAAGGTGCGCCCCGAGCCGGCGCCGACGACCTGGATGATCGAGGCGCACTCGGTGTTCTTGAGCATGTCGCCCACCGAGGCCTTCTGGACGTTGAGGATCTTGCCGCGGATCGGCAGCAGCGCCTGGAACTCGGAGTTGCGCGCCAGCTTGGCGGTGCCGAGCGCCGAGTCGCCCTCGACGATGAAGAGCTCGGTGCGGTCGTTGTCGGCGGCCCGGCAGTCGGCCAGCTTGGACGGCAGCGACGACGACTCGAGGGCGTTCTTGCGGCGCTGCGTCTCCTTGTGCTGGCGGGCGGCGATGCGGGTGCGGGCGGCGCCGTAGACCTTGTCCATCAGCGGCCGCGACTGCCGCTTGTCGGCCGCCTTGGTCGAGGTCAGGAACGCCGTGAAGTGCTCCTGGACGATCCGGCGCACGACGGAGCGCACGGCGGGGGTGCCGAGGATCTCCTTGGTCTGGCCCTCGAACTGCGGCTCGGCCTGGCGCACGGTGACGACGGCCGTCATCCCCTCGAGGATGTCGCTCTTCTCGATGTCGGGGTCGTTGACCTTGAGCACCTTGGCGGCGCGCATGGCCTCGTTGAACGGCTTGACCAGGGCGGCCTCGAACCCCGCGACGTGGGTGCCGCCCTTGGGCGTGGCGATCACGTTGACGAAGGAGCGCAGCTCGGTGTCGTAGCCGGTGCCCCAGCGAGCCGCGATGTCGACGCCGAGCTCGCGGTCGACGTCCTGCGGGGTCATGTGGCCCTGGGCGTCGAGCATCGGGACGGTCTCGGTGAACGAGCCCGACCCCTGGATGCGGAGCACCTCGGTCACCGGCTCGTCCTTGGCCAGGAACTCGGTGAACTCGGCGATGCCGCCGTCGTGGCGGAACTTCTCCTCGGTCGGGGTCTCGCCCCGAAGGTCGCGGATCACGAGCTCGAGGCCCGGCACGATGAACGACGTCTGGCGGGCCCGGCCGACCAGGCCCTCGAGCTCGAAGGTCGCGTCCTTGGTGAAGATCCGCCGGTCGGGCCAGAACCGGATGCGGGTGCCGGAGGCGTTCTTGGCGACCCGCTTGCCCTTGCGGGTCATCCCGCTCTTCTCGGTGAACGAGGCCGTCGGGCCGTCGCTGTCGAAGACGCCCGCGGCGCCGTGGCGGAAGCTGATGCCGAGGCTGACCGGCGAGCGGTCGACGTCGATGTCCATGCGCGCCGAGAGGGCGTTGACCACCGAGAGCCCCACGCCGTGGAGGCCGCCGGTGGCGACGTAGGAGCCGCCGCCGAACTTGCCGCCGGCGTGGAGCTTGGTCGCGACGACCTCGACGCCCGGGAGCCCGGTCTTGGGCTCCTTGTCGGTGGGGATGCCGCGGCCGTCGTCGTGGACCTCGGCCGAGCCGTCGGGGTGCAGGGTCACCTCGACGCGGTGGGCCGCGTCGGCCAGCGCCTCGTCGACGCCGTTGTCGATGATCTCCCACAGGCAGTGCATCAGGCCGCGCGTGTCGGTCGACCCGATGTACATGCCTGGGCGCTTGCGCACCGCCTCGAGCCCCTCGAGCACGAGGAGGTGCGCGGCGTTGTAGGTGTTGTCGGCGATCGTCTGCTCCCTGGGGGTGGTGCGCCCGATCCGTTCGCCGGGCAGTGTCGAATCTACTAGCGACACGCCGTACGCCGGTGCAGGCACGCCTCGTGCACCAGCGTCACGATGGGGACACGATCCGATTCTCGTCCCCGCGTTCAGCACCACGCGGCACTTCCCGACGTCACACTCGGTGTCAGCACCGCCGGCTCAACCGAAGCTCCACCACAACCGAAGATCTGACCGGCAGCCTTTGACGACGACGTCTGAGGCATGGAATTCCCCAGGCCGGGAACGAACAAGCGTGATGGGATCGAGTGTCGTGCACCACGAAGGAGCGGGAATCTTGGTTCCCCTCGCTACGTTGGACCTGGCACCGACTGAGATGAGAAGAGGCCTCAAAGTGACGACTGCAACCGCCCCCAGCACCACCATGACTGCTGAGGACCGCTGCGACCGCTGCGGTGCCCAGGCCTACCTCCGTGTCGAGCTCCAGAGCGGCGGTGAGCTCTTGTTCTGCGCTCATCACGCCCGGGAACACGGAGACAAGCTCAAGGAGATCGCAGCGAGCGTGGTCGACGAGACGCACAAGCTCGCGCCGACGTCCGGCACAGCCACCGACTGAGAGCACTGACGCTCTCCCGTCCCTGACTGAGCGACGACCCCGGACTCCGGTCCGGGGTCGTCGCCGTTTTCCGGTGTGCCACCCTCTCCCCCGTGGCCGTCCTGCTGTCGCTGTGCGCCGCCCTGGCCTACGGCCTGTCCGACTTCGTGGGCGGGGTCGCGTCGCGCCGGGTCAGCCCGTGGACCATCGCCCTGATGTCGCAGGTCGGCGGGACGCTCGCGGCCCTGGTCCTCGGGCTGGTGGTCGGCGGCGACCCGACCGCCTCGGACTGGGGCTGGGCCGTGCTGGCCGGCGTCGGCAACGGCGTCGGTACGGCGTTCCTCTACCGCGGGCTGGCCGCCGGCCGGATGGGCGTGGTCGCCCCAGTCTCCGGCGTCGGGGCCGCGCTCGTGCCGCTCGTGGTCGGGCTCGCTGCTGGTGAGCGGCCGGGCGTGGTGGCCTGGCTGGGCATCACCGCGGCCCTCCCGGCCATCTGGCTGGTCGCCCGGGAGCCGGCGTCCGCCGAAGGCTCCGAGGGCGCCGTACGAGCCCCCTCGGCCGCCGGCCTCGTCGACGGGGTGCTGGCCGGTGCCGGGTTCGGCGTGCTGTTCGCCGGGCTGGGTCAGATCCCCGAGGAGTCGGGCTTCCTGCCGCTGGCGTTCAACGGCGCCGTCGGGGCGGTCGTGGTGGCCGTCGTCGCGGCCGCGCTGCGCCAGCCGTGGGTGCCCCGGGAGCCGACGGCGGCCGTCGGCCTCGTGAGTGGCGCCCTCGGCGGCACCGCGACCGGGCTCTTCCTCGTCGCGACCCAGACGGGCTACCTGACGGTCGCGGCCGTCATCACGTCGCTGTACCCGGCGTTCACGGTGCTCCTGGCGGCCCTGCTGCTCCGCGAGCGCGTCCACCGCGCCCAGGCCGTCGGGCTGGCACTCTGCGCGGTGGCCGTCGGCCTCATCGCGGCGTCCTGAGTGCGGACGATCCGGGCGTGGCGCTGTGATCGTGGGGCGGCTCGTGGCATAGTGGGCGGCACGCCAGGCCGCGCCGATGGACTGCCCCCCAGCCACCGGATCGGCCTGGCGCTCTAGTTTTCCCGGCGCCTCGTTCGCCGGGACAGAGCGAGAGAGACGCAGAAGGCCCCGGCACGAGCGCCGGGGCCTTCTGCTCGTGGTGCGTGGTGGTCAGTCGAGGTAGTCGCGCAGGACCTGCGACCGGCTCGGGTGGCGCAGCTTCGACATCGTCTTGGACTCGATCTGGCGGATGCGCTCGCGCGTCACGCCGTAGACCTTGCCGATCTCGTCGAGGGTCTTGGGCTGGCCGTCGGTGAGGCCGAACCGCATCGACACCACGCCCGCCTCGCGCTCGGAGAGCGTGTCGAGGACGGCGTGGAGCTGCTCCTGCAGGAGCGTGAAGCTCACCGCGTCGGCCGGGACGATGGCCTCGGAGTCCTCGATGAGGTCGCCGAACTCGGAGTCGCCGTCCTCGCCCAGGGGAGTGTGCAGCGAGATTGGCTCACGGCCGTACTTCTGGACCTCGATGACCTTCTCGGGGGTCATGTCGAGCTCCTTGGCGAGCTCCTCGGGCGTGGGCTCGCGACCCAGGTCCTGCAGCATCTGGCGCTGGACACGGGCGAGCTTGTTGATGACCTCGACCATGTGCACCGGGATGCGGATGGTGCGGGCCTGGTCGGCCATGGCCCGGGTGATGGCCTGGCGGATCCACCAGGTCGCGTAGGTCGAGAACTTGTAGCCCTTGGTGTAGTCGAACTTCTCGACCGCACGGATCAGGCCGAGGTTGCCCTCCTGGATCAGGTCGAGGAAGAGCATGCCGCGACCGGTGTAGCGCTTGGCCAGCGACACGACGAGCCGGAGGTTGGCCTCGAGCAGGTGGTTCTTGGCGCGCCGGCCGTCCTCGGAGATCCACTCGAGCTCCTCGAGGATCTTGGCGCTGATCTTGCCGCCCTTGGCGAGCTTCTCCTCGGAGAAGAGGCCGGCCTCGATCCGCTTGGCGAGCTCGACCTCCATCTCGGCGTTGAGGAGCGGCACCTTGCCGATCTGCTTGAGGTAGTCCTTGACCGGGTCGGCGGTCGCGCCGGCGACCATGACCTGCTGGGCCGGCTCGTCGGTCTCGTCGGCCGCGGAGACCACGAAGCTCGAGGTGGAGGTGGCCTCCTCCTCGACCTCCTTGATCGACGGGTCGGTCTCGACGTCCTTCTCGAACTGCTCGTCCGGGAGGTCGGGGAGGACCTTCTTGCCGTCGGGGCCGACGGTGACGGCCGGGGCCGCCTCGGCGGCCTTCTTGGCCGCGGTCTTCTTGGCCGGAGCCGCCTTCTTGGCGGGGGCGGCCTTGGCCTCGGGCTCGTCGGCGGCCGGGGCCGCGGCGGCCTTCTTGGCCGGAGCGGCCTTCTTGGCCGCTGCCGTCGCGGTCTTGCGGGTGCCGGTGGTGGCCGCCGCGACCCGCGCGTCGACGGGGAGCTCGACGCTGAGGCCGAGCCCGCTCAGGTGCTCGAGGAGCGACTTGAGGTGGCGCGGCTCGACACCGGCGTCGTCGCTGGACCGGCGTACCTGGTCAGGACTGAACGTCCCGGTCGGTGTTGCCTGCTCGATGAGCTCGAGGATGGCGGGGTGCGCCAGCACCTCGGTAGGGATCTTGCGTGCGTTCGAGGACACGAACACCTCTCGTCAGGCAGGTTCTGGCAGGGCCATGAATGGGCACGGTGTGGTTCGGGGCGCGACAAAGACCGGTGTCGTCAAGAGCCGCTGTGCTCATTCTGCCACGGCCACGGTGACGTCCCGACCACAGGCCGCCATGAGGTCAGCCGGCCGCCGCCTTGGCGGCGGCCTTCTTCTCCTTCTTGAAGTCGCGCACCTTCTGCAGGCTGGCCGGGTCGACGACGTCGGCGACCGAGCGGAAGCCGTCGAGGGCGTAGTCGCCGGCGGCCTGCTCCCAGCCGTCGGGGCGCACGTCGAGCTGCTTGGCGAGCAGGGCGACGAAGATCTTCGCCTTCTGCGCGCCGAAGCCCGGCAGGGCCTGCAGCCGCTTGGCGAGGTCCTTGCCGTCGGCGGCCTCGGTCCAGATCCGCTCGGCGTGGCCGTCGTACTGGTCGACGACGATGCGGGCCAGCTCCTGCAGCCGCGCCGACATCGACCCGGGGAAGCGGTGGATGGCCGGCGGGACGGCGCACAGGGCTGCGAACGGCTCGGGCTCGGCGCTCGCGATCTGCTGCGGGTCGAACGAGCCGAACCGGGCGGTGACCTTGGCGGGGCCGCGGAAGGCGTGCTCCATGGGGTACTGCTGGTCCAGCATCATCCCGATGAGCAGGGCGAAGCTGCTGTCGGTGAGGATCGCGTCGGCGGTCGCGTCACCGGTGATGCGGATCGGGTGCTCGCTCATGCCCACATCCTGCCGCACCGTCGGCGCCCTCCCTAGGCTGCGGTGATGGACACGCTCACCCTGGCGGACGGACGACGGCTCGACCACCACCTCGGTCCGGGCGACCCGTCGCTCCCGCTCGTGGTCGCCCACCACGGCACCCCGGGTGCCGGCACCCGCGACCGGCACGTCGACGCCGCGGCCGCGGCGGTCGGACTGCGGGTCCTGACGTTCTCGCGCGCCGGCTACGGCGGCTCGACGCGACGGCCCGGACGCTCGGTCGCCGACGTGGCGGACGACGTCGCGGCGCTGCTCGACCACCTGGGTGTCGAGCGGTGCGCCACCATGGGCGCGTCCGGCGGCGGGCCCCACGCGCTGGCGACCGCGGCCCTGCTGCCCGACCGGGTGGCGGGGGTGCTGTCGATCGCCGGGGTCGGCCCGTGGGGCGAGCCCGACCTCGACTTCCTGGCCGGGATGGGCGCCGACAACGTGGAGGAGTTCGGCCTGGCCCTCGAGGGCGAGGCCGCCGTACGGCCGTTCATGGAGGGCTACGCCGACGGGCTGCGCTCCGCGACGCCCGAGCTGGTCGTGGAGTCGATGTCGTCGCTGCTGCCCGAGGTCGACCGCGCGGCGATCCTCGGCACGCACGGCGCCTGGCTCGGCGAGGACCTTGCTGCGTCGTTCGCCGAGGCGCTCCGGCTCGGGGTCGACGGGTGGGTCGACGACGACCTGGCCTTTACCCGGCCGTGGGGCTTCGAGCTGGCCGCCCTGCGCGTGCCGACCTTCCTGTGGCAGGGCGAAGCAGACCTGATGGTGCCGTTCGCCCACGGCCAGTGGCTGGCCGCGCGCCTCCCCCACGCCTCGGCGCACCTGCTGCCCGAGGAGGGCCACGTCTCGATCGAGCTGGGCCACGCCGAGGAGATGCTGGCGCAGCTGGCGGGGACGCTCAGGCCTTGACGGCCAGCACCGGGCAGTGGGCGTCGAGCAGCACCCGCTGGGCGTTGGAGCCCAGGATGAGCTTGCCGACCGGGGTGCGCCGGCGCAGCCCGATCACGATGAGCTCGGCGTCCTGGGCCTCGGCGACGCTCACGAGGTCCTCGGCGGCCTCGAAGCCGCGCACGAGCTGACGGACCTCGTAGGTGACCCCCGACTCGTCGAGACGGGCCCGCACCGCCGTGAGGTCGGGCTCCTCCTCGTCGCCGCGAGCGCGGTGGGAGTGCACCACGATCAGCTCGGCGCCGCGCAGCCGCGCCTCCTCGACGGCCTTGTCGAGGGCGGCTTCACCCTCGGGCTTGGGCACGTATCCCACGACCACGGTCGACATGTCGGGCACGTTACCCCTGACCGGGCCCTCGTGGGTGGGCGCCGGGCCTGTGGAGAACGCTCCGGCGCGTCGCCGGGGTCGGGCAGGGTGGTCGGCATGGACCCGGTGCTCGCCCCGCCCCCGTGCGGTCTCACCGAGCCGGTGGACCGCCGGGTCCTCGCCCTGCTCCGGCGCGCGGTCCTCGAGCACGCCGTCGCGGAGCAGCGGCGGGTCTTCCCCCCGGCGGTGCACGTGGGGGTCCCCGGCTCGTCGACGGCGAGCCTGACGCTGGGTGACCAGCTGGGCGACCGGCGCCTCGACCACGCGCTGCGCACCGACGCGATCGAGGCGATGGTGCGCCGCACCCGCGGGTCGGCAGGCCCGGGGACAGCCGATCCTCAGCCGCTGGTGTGGCTGACGCGAGCCGGCTCGCTCGAGGTCCGCGACGTCGACCTGGCCTGGCTCCGGGCGGCGAGGTCGGCCGCCGCCGAGCTCCACGTCGCCCTGCCGATGGTCGTCGTCAACCGGCGCGGCTGGCTCGACCCCGCCACCGGGGTCGGGCGCGACTGGAAGGCCCGGGTGCGGTCGGCCCGCGTGGCGACGGGAGCCCAGCAGTCCCAGGGCGTGCCCTAGCTCCAGGTGTGGACCGGGTCGTTGGTGTGCATGCGGTCGCGGTAGTCGAGCAGCGTCGCACGGAGCGCGTCGAAGCGGTCCTGGCTCCCCCGCTGGGACATCTCGCGGACGAACCACTCGGCCCCGTTGGTGCTGAGCAGGCAGCGCTGCTCGATGATCCCGAGGAGCCGGTCGGTGGTGCCGGCGTCGACGCCCCACGACTCCAGGCCCTGCTGGGCCATCGGCAGCAGCCTCCGCAGCACGAGCTCGGTGGCGCGCACCTGGCCGACGCCGGGCCAGTAGACGTGGGCGTCGATGCCGTGCTGCGCGGCGACGTGGAAGTTCTCCTCGGCCGCGCTGAAGGACATCTGCGACCACAGCGGCCGCTCGCTCTCGGCGAGGTGGCGGACGAGCCCGAAGTAGAACGCGGCGTTGGCCATCGTGTCGGCGACGGTCGGGCCGGCGGCGAGCACGCGGTTCTCGACGCGCAGGTGCGGGACCCGCGCGTCGGGCGGCCCGGTGACGTCGTAGACCGGGCGGTTCCAGCGGTAGATGGTCCCGTTGTGGAGCCGGAGCTCGGGCAGGTCGGGCGTGCCGCCGGACTCGAGCACGGCCAGCGGGTCCTCGTCGTCGGTGATCGGCAGCAGGGCCGAGAAGTAGCGGACGTTCTCCTCGAAGAGGTCGAAGACCGACGTGATCCAGCGTTCGCCGAACCAGACCCGCGGGCGGACGCCCTGCGCCTTGAGCTCCTCGCTGCGGGTGTCGGTGGCCTGCTCGAACAGCGGGATGCGGGTCTCGCGCCACAGCTGCTT
>NZ_JAURVJ010000096.1 GCF_030655615.1 Nocardioides sp. | reverse complement strand
GGGCCGACCCGTGATCCCGCCGGCCGCGCCCGCCGCCGCGGCCCCGGCGACCCCGGCCGCCGGGACGGCCAAGGGCCAGCCCGCGACGACCGCTGCGCAGAGCACCTTCCCCGTGGTGCGCCGCAACGGCTACGACCGCGCCGCCGTCGACTCCCGGGTCCGTCAGCTCAGCAGCGAGAAGGCCGGGCTCAGCGCGAGCCTGACCGACTCCGAGCGCCGCGCCGTCGAGCTCGAGCGCCAGCTGGCCGACCTGCAGGAGCAGCTGTCCGAGCAGAAGAGCCCGTCCTACGCCGGTCTCGGCGGCCGGGCCAGCACCATGCTGCGCCTCGCCGAGGAGGAGGCCGACGAGATCCGCGGGGTCGCCCAGCGCGACGCCGGCGACATCCGTGCCCAGGCCGAGCGCGACGCCAAGGCGATTCGCGGCGACGCCCAGCGCGAGGTCGAGGACATGAAGGTCGTGCAGCTGCGCGAGCTCGACGAGACCCGCACCCGCCTGGCCGCCGACGCGGAGCAGGAGCGGCTCCTGGCCCAGGGCGAGGCCGGCGACATCGTCGCGGCCGCCCAGCGCGAGGCCGACCAGCTGCGCCTGGCCGCCCAGCAGGAGACGAGCGAGATGCGCACCGGGGCGACCCGCGAGGTCGAGCAGGCGCGGGCCGCAGCCGACCGCGAGGTGCAGGAGGCCCGTCGTACCCTCGCCGTCGAGAAGGAGCGGCTGGCCCGCGAGGCCACCGACCACCACAACACCGCCGTCGCCGAGACCAAGCGACTGGTCGAGGAGGCCGAGCGCCGTGCCGCGGCCGCCGAGGAGCGCGCGACCGCCGCGACCAAGCAGTCCACCGAGAGCCGGGCCGCGTCGGCCGCCGAGGCCGAGAGCGCGCTCCAGCGCGCCAAGCGCGAGGCCGAGCAGATCGTGGCCTCCGCGCAGCAGAAGGCCGAGTCGATCACCGCCAGCAGCGACGACGCCGTCGCCCGCGAGATCGCCGCCAAGCGCGCCGAGCTCGACCGGCTCGTCAAGCGCCGCGACTCGATCACCGCCCAGCTCGCCTCGCTGCGCGACGTGGTCGCCGGCTTCGCCGGTGACGACGACGCCACCGACGACGCGCCCCAGGGCTAGGACGGGGCCTTGAGTCCCGACCCCGAGGCGACCTCGGACATCATCGAGGCCGTCGACCGGGCCGAGGACGCCGCCGACCGGGCCGAGGAGTCGGCCGAGCTCGCCAGCGAGGCAGCGGCGGCGGCCGAGGCCGCCGACCCGCACGGCGCCGCCCAGGCCGACGAGTTCGGCCAGCAGGGCGAGCCGTTCGAGAAGCGCAACCCCTTCTACCTCGGCTTCGTCGGCGGCCTCGGGGCACTCTCGGCGTGGTTCCTCTTCGAGGCGATCACCGGCATCGGCTCGGTGCTGCTACTGGTGATCGTCTCGCTCTTCCTCGCCGCGGGGCTCAACCCGTCGGTCATGTTCCTCGAGCGGCGCGGCCTGCGCCGCTCGTGGGCCTGCGCCGCGGTGATCGTCGCCGCGCTCGGCGCCGTGGCGCTCTTCGTCGTCGCGATCGTGCCGGTCATCACCGACCAGGTGGCGGCGCTCAGCGACAAGGTGCCGGGCTGGCTCGACGACCTCGAGCGCAACAAGAAGGTCCAGGAGCTCAACGACGAGTACGACGTCATCGACAAGATCAAGGACTACGTCGCCGACGGCGACTTCGTGTCCGGCCTCTTCGGCGGAGCCCTCGGCTTCGGCCTCAAGATCCTGTCCGCGCTCTTCAACGCGTTCATCGTGATCGTGCTGACGCTCTACTTCCTGGCCTCGCTCGAGACGACCAAGAACGCGCTCTACCGGCTCGCCCCGGCCTCGCGCCGCGACCGCGTCAGCAAGCTCGGCGACCGGGTGATCATCAACATCGGCGGCTACGTCTCCGGTGCCTTCATCGTGGCCCTGTGCGCCGGCATCACGTCGCTGGTCTTCCTGTTCGTCGTCGGCCTCGGCGAGTACGCCGTCGCGCTGGCCTTCGTGGTCGCTCTGCTCGACGTCATCCCGATGATCGGCGCCACGATCGGCGCCGTCGTGGTCACCGCGATCGCCTTCGCCACCGACGTCAACGCCGGCATCGCCTGCATCATCTTCTACGTCATCTACCAGCAGGTGGAGAACTACGTCATCTACCCGCGCGTGATGAAGAAGTCCGTCGACGTGCCGGGCGCCGTGACCGTCATCGCCGCCCTCGTCGGCACCGCGCTGCTCGGCATCGTCGGCGCCCTGCTCGCGATCCCCACCGCCGCCGCGCTCCTGCTGATCTCGCGCGAGGTGGTCGTCAAGCGCCAGGACCAGCGCTGACCCGTCGCACCGACGCGACGGGTCGGCGTGGGTCGGCGTGGGTCACACCTCGAGGTCGGGCTCGACGGTGGCGACGTCGCGCTCGCCGAGCTTGACGCCGACGACGCCGAGCAGGATGAGGACGCCGCCGAGCAGCTGCACCGGGGCCGGCAGCTGGTCGAGCAGCAGCCAGGCCCACAGCACGCCGGCGACGACCTCGCTCAGGGCGACGAACGACGCCAGCCGCGACCCGAGCCGGCGCGCGGCGCCGATCCCGGTGACGTAGGCGACGGCTGCGGTGACCAGCCCGAGGGCCAGCATCGGCAGCCACCAGTCGACGCTCGCGCCGGCGTAGGTCACCTGGTCGGACGTCGCGTGCATCGGCATCAGGCCGACGAGGCCGAGCAGCCCGAGGGCGGCGGTGCCGACGAGGAGGCCGCCGGCCGCGAGCGACAGCGGCGGCAGGCCGGTGGAGTCGTCGCCGTTGATGATGAAGTAGGTCGCGCAGCCGACCATCGCGCCCAGCGCCCACAGGACGCCGGTGGTGCTGAGGTCGGCGCCCGAGAGCAGGTCGAGCACGAGGACGAGCCCGAGCGCGCAGACCGCGGCGCCACCGAGCGTGACCGGGCCGGGGCGCTGGCCGTGGCGCAGCCAGAACCAGACGACCACCGCGGCGGGTGCGGTGTACTCGATGAGCAGGGCCGGCCCGACCTGCATGTGGGCGACGGCCGAGAAGTAGCCGAACTGGGCCCCGGCGACGGCGAGCAGGCCGTAGAGGCCGATCAGTCCGGCGTTGGCCCGGACCAGGTGCCACTGCCCGTGGAGCGCACGGACGCCGAACGGGACCACGACGAGGGCGCCGAGCGCGATCCGGACCAGCACGACCGCGCCGGCGCTCCAGCCGGCGTCGAGCAGCGGCCGGGCGAGTGCGCCGGAGAGGCCGAACGCGACAGCCGAGGTGAGGGCGAGGACCAGACCGGTGGCGGCCGGCGTACGACGTCCGCCCGCGCCGGTCGCTCCCGAGGTGTCATTGGCCATCGTCGTCATGGCTCATGACACTAGGGAGGGTGCAGTAATCTGTCAACGTGGTATTCGCCCATGACGTCGAGCTCTCGCTCCAGGCGGCCGTCGTGCTCGCCAACAGCGCCCTCGAGCCCGAGACGATGACGACCCGTGACGAGCTGGCCGCCTTCTTCGACGAGTTCGCCTACACCGGCCGGCACGACCTCGACGAGGCCGAGCAGGCCACCGTGCTCGCCCTGCGCGGCGAGCTGCGCGACCTTCTCACCGCGTCGCGCGACGACGCCGTGGTCCTCGTCAACCGGATGCTCGCCGAGGAGCGCGCCGTGCCCCGGCTCGAGCGCCACGACGAGTTCGACTGGCACGTCCACGCCGTCGATCCCGACGCGCCCTGGGCCGCGCGGATCCGGGTCGAGACCGCGATGTCGATGATCGACGTGATCCGCGCCGACGAGATGTCGCGGCTCGGGGTGTGCGCCGACGACGACTGCGACGGCGTCGTCCTCGACCTCTCCCGCAACCGGTCGCGGCGCTTCTGCTCCACCGCCTGCGGCAACCGCAACGCCGTGGCGGCCTACCGGGCCCGTCAGGCCGCCGGTGACGAGGCTCTCGCCCGGGTGAGCCCGGTCGGGTGAGCCGTCCGTCCCGGGCCCTGCCTAGCGTCGGAGGCATGACCACCGTGAGCCGCACGTTCATCGTCAAGCCCGACCCCGCGACCGTCGTGAACTACCTCAAGGACTTCGCCCACGCCGAGGCCTGGGACCCGGGCACCGAGGAGTGCACGCAGGAGTCGCACGGCGACATCCGCGTCGGCACCCGCTGGCACAACGTCTCCAAGATCGCCGGCGTGACGACCGAGCTGATGTACACGCTCGAGACCCTCACGCCCGGCCGGCTCGTGTTCAAGGGCGAGAACGACTCCGCCAAGACGACCGACACGATCACCGTGCAGGCCAAGGCGGGCGGGAGCGAGATCACCTACGAGGCCGTCATCGAGCCCAAGGGTGCCGGCAAGCTCGGCGAGCCGCTCCTCAAGATCCTCTTCGAGCGCATCGGCACCAAGACCGAGCAGCAGATGACCGAGGTCCTCGACGGGCTCGTCGCGTGAGCATCCCCGGCGGTGCCCCGGTGGGCGCCGCCTGGCCGGGTGTCGTCGACACCCACCTCGAGGTCGGTGGCCGGTCGCTGCGCGTCCTGCACGCCCCCGGCCGCCGCGGGGCCGGGCCCGGCGAGCCCCAGCTGCTCGTGCACGGCCTCGGCGGCTCGGCCGTCACGTGGGTCGAGGTGATCGACGGCCTCGCGGCCCACGGGCCGGTCGTCGCGCTCGACCTCCCTGGTTTCGGCGGCACACCGGTCGTCGAGGGCGACCAGCTCTCCGTCGAGGCGTACGCCGACGTCGTGGTCGCCGTGGCCGACACGCTCGGCTGGTCGTCCTTCGCGCTGCACGGCAACTCGATGGGCGGCCTCGTCGCCACGCTCGTCGCCGCCGACCACCCCGACCGGGTCGCGCGCCTGGTGCTCGTCTCCCCCGCGCTGCCCCCGTCGTTCCCGCTCCGGCTGCTCGTCCCGAGCCGGGCGACCATCACCGGCATGGCCCCGATCGCGGTCTCCGCCGGGTCCGCCGCTGCCTTCGGGCTGCTCGGCGGCGTGCCGGAGGCCCTCGACCGTCGCCGCAAGCGCGCCCTGCTCGGCCTCATCTTCGGCTCCCCCGACGAGGTCGACCCCGACCTCCTCGACCTGATGGCCCGTGAGTTCGGCGAGACCCGCGAGGGCGCCGACCCCGGCGACCAACGACGCGCGCTGCGCTCCTCCCTGGCCTCGATCACCCGGACCTGGCTCGACCCGCGCCGCGTGTGGCGCGCGATCGACGCCATCCAGGCACCGACGATGATCCTCGGCGGCACCGCCGACGCCCTGGTGCCCGCGCGCGTCCTGCGGCAGGTGCTCGCCCGGCGTACCGACTGGCAGGGCCACGTCCTCGGCGAGCGCCGACACGCCCTGATGATGGAGAGCCCGGCGGACTACCTCGACCTCGTCGACCGCTGGTACGCCGACCGCGTCGCGGCCTGAGAGCCCACCCTCACCCCGTGAGGTGTCCGGCGGGGCGACGTGCCTCGGCTACAACTTGAGCCATGGCCAACGACATCGACCCCGACAAGATCACCGCCGTCCAGGCCGTGGTCGACCGCGTCTCCTCCTACCAGGACACCTCGACCGAGGGGACCCTGGAGTCCGAGCTCCGCAAGGGCCTCGACGAGGCCGGGGTGGACCTCACCGACGACCAGGTCACGGCGCTCGTCGACGCGATCGAGGAGCACGCGGGAGAGGCCGACGCGGGCACCGTCCTCGCCTGATCAACCGGCATCCGCCCCTGCGGGGTGCGAGGATCCGCGGGTGGACCAGACCCTGACGAGCGACGTCGACTCCCCCGTCGGCGTCGCTCGTCGTCGCTGGGTGACCCCGTTCTTCGCCCTGCTGCTCGTCGCCTCGACGTGCCTGGCCGGCCTCGTGCTGCTCGACTTCAACGGCTACAACTGGGGTTCCGACCGCCTCGTCCCGCAGGACGGGCAGCCGCACACCGTCGAGGTGGGCGACGCGGGGCTCGTCTGGGCCGGCGAGTGGGAGGTCACCCCCGACTGCGTCGCGACCGACGGACCCGAGGGGCCGCCACTCGCCCTGACCGGCGGTGGCGGCGCCCGGCACGGCGGCGGCGGCAAGCTCGGCGACTACGTCGCCACGTGGCGCGCCGAGCCCACCTCGGGCCGGCTGACGGTCACCTGCACGTCGTCACGCGGCTCGACGCTCAGCCCGGTCGCCGTCACCGACGACCCGTGGGGGCCTGCCCAGCTGAGCCGACCGGTCCCTCGCGCCGCCACGCTCCTCCTGTCGCTGCTGCTCGTCGGGCTCTCGCTCGCCGCCCTGACCCGCCGACGCCGTCCGGAGCCCGACGTGGGCCACCTGTCGATCTTCGACGCCGCCCCCCGGGACTGAGACGTCAGTCCGTCGCGACCTCGAGTTCGGCGACGAGCGCGTCAGCGTCCCTCACCCACTGGACGATCTGCTCGCGGGCCTGGACCGACATCCGCCTGAGCTGGACGTCCACCATCGCGACGCTCTGGAGCTCGTCGACACCGTAGCGCTGCTGCACCGCGACCAGCGCCGCCGCGGAGTCGGCTGCTCCGAGGACCACCTCGAGGAACCCCCGGGGGTCGTCCGCCACGAGCCCGATCGCCCGCATGGCGTGCGCCCGTGTGCGTGCGTCGGTGAGCCGCATCACGCGCGTGTGCTCGGGATCGGACGCCATCGGCTCAGCAGAACGTGGGCGTGTACGACGGGCTCAGGTCGAGGTCGCGCAGCACGACCGCGTGCGTGTCGCCGTACGCCGCGCACGCGCGTCGGAAGTCGACCCGGCGGTACTCGATCATCACCACCTGGTCGCCGAAGGACCGCACGTAGCGCCCGCACTCGTCGTACTGCGCGCACGACTCGGACACGGCGAGGTCGAAGCCGATCCGCGTGCCGTCATAGCCCGCCAGGTTCTTCTGCCCCGCCGCGAGCCCGACGGCGTGGGCCTTGCGGACCAGCAGCCGCGCGAAGGCCAGCGCGTCGGCCCGGTCGAGCAGCCGCCTCGAGCGCGTGAAGGAGTCGAGGTTGTCGAACTCGACGGCCTGGAACCCGTCACGCGCGCAGCCCGCGGTCCACCGCCCGACGATCGCGGCCAGCCGCTTGCGCCTGGCCGGCGTGCGGAGGTCGAGGAGCCACTCGCCCCAGTTCTCGTCGACGACGGCGCGCCCGTCCTTCTTGAGGACCAGCCGCCAGTGCGCCGGCCTCCTCCAGAAGCGCTTCTCGTTCGGCTGGGTCTGGAAGCCGTTGACGTAGCAGATGTTGTACTTCCCGGCGACGGCGCGAGCCGTCCGGTCGCGGGCCACGATGCCGACGTCGTCGGGCACCGCGTCCTCGCCGCCGAGCTGGTAGTCGGCGTCGGTGCCGCTCGGCAGCGGCTCGACCCGCGCCGACGCCGCACCTCCGGCTGCGGTCAGCAGCGACAGGCCGAGCACGGACGCGAGCAGCAGACCCAGGAGACGACGCACCCCGTCACGGTACGGCGTCACCGGCGCGTGCCCGCCGCACCGCTGGTTAACCGGTGGCCCGCGCAGGTGCGGTCGTCGTACCGTCCTCGCATGGTCGACCACACGAACGCCGACGCGAGCCGCACGACGGCCCGCGCGCCTCGTGCTGCCCGGTCCCCACGACGCGGCCGACGATCCCTGCGACAGCTCCTGCTGCTTGCCGTGGTGGAGCCGCTCACGTAGGTGCTCCGGCACCCGACCCCTCGGGCCGCTCCACCGGGATCCGCCTCCAGCCCACCTGCTGGAACAGGTAGACAGACCCGGTCGAGGGCCGGGTGTCCTGCGGGACGTGAGGGTTCGACTCCCTCGGTGGGCACCGCGACGTCGTACGACGCCCCACCAGCACGCCCTCGTGGTCCAGTGGACACGACGCCGGCCTACGAAGCCGGAGACGGAGGTTCGACTCCTCCCGAGGGCACCCGAGTGCTCACCCGGCCACCGGGTCACCGGGTCACCCCGCCACCGGGTCAGCCGCTCGTCAGCACGACGAGCCGCTGCGTGGCCCGGGTCATCGCGACGTAGCGGTCGACGGCCCCCTCGACCCCGTCGCCGTACGACGCGGGGTCGACGAGCACGACGAGGTCGAACTCGAGACCCTTCGACAGCTCCGGCGACAGCGAGCGGATCCGGCCGGACGCCCCAGCGACACCGAGGCCCACCTCGCCGAGGTCGACCGGTTCGACGGCGATGACGCAGGCCGTTCCCTCGGGGTGCTCCGCGAGCCAGGTCCCGAGCACCCGCCCCAGGTCGCCGACCGGCGCGTGCTCGACGGCGACACCGCTGCTGCGCACGGAGACCGGCACGTTGGCGTCCGGGAGCGCGGCCCGGATGACCGGCTCGGCCTCGGCCATCACCTCCGCCGGCGTCCGGTAGTTGATGCTGAGCGACGCGAGCCCGACCCGGTCGAGCCCGACGCGCTCCAGCCTGTCGTGCCACGACTCGGCGAACCCGTGCCGCGCCTGGGCCCGGTCGCCGACGATCGTGAGGCTGCGCGACGGGCAGCGGAGCAGGATCATCTGCCACTCGGCGTCGGTCAGCTCCTGGGCCTCGTCGACGACGACGTGGGCGAAGGGGCCGGCGAGCTCGTCGGGGCCGCCGGTCCTCAGGGCGTCCTCGTCGACGATGACGCTCTGCGCGTCCGAGACGCGGAGCATCGACATCACCTTCATCTCGGAGTCGTCGTTCGCGACCAGGTGGTCCACGACGTCGGCCATCTCGGCGCGCTGGGCGGCGACGGCGGCCGCGTGACGGCGCCTCCTCCGCGACGCCTCGGGGGTCGCCGAGCCGCTGGCGGGCGGCGTCGAGCAGCGGCAGGTCGCTGACCGTCCACGCCTGGGGGTCGTCGCGCTGGAGCCGGCGTACGTCGTCGGGCTCGAGCCACGGCGCGCACCGGCGCAGGTAGGCCGGCACGTCCCACAGGTCGCCGACGAGGTCGGTGGCCTCGATCAGCGGCCACGCCCGGGTCAGGGTCGAGGTGAGAGCGGTGTTCTGGCGCAGCGCCCGGCGGAGCTGGTCGGCCGGGACGTCCTCGTCGTCGACCTTGTCGAGCAGGATCGTGACGAGCTCCTCCCAGATCTGGTCGCGCGCCTCGTTGTGCGGGACCCCGGGGTCGGGCGCCGCGAACGCCTCGACCCAGTCCGAGGAGCTGAGCCAGAGGTCGACCCACGGCGTCTCGACCTCCATCCCCTCGGTGGGCGGCTCCTCGTAGAGGCGTACGGCGGGCTCGACGGCCTCCACCATCGCGGCCGACGCCTTCAGCCGGGCCACCTCGGGGTCGGCCTCGACCGTGGCGGTCGCGCCCTCCGGCACGAGGTCGCGCAGGGTGCAGGTCTGCACGCCGTCCTCCCCCAGGCTCGGCAGCACGTCGGAGACGTAGGCCAGGTAGGGCTGGTGCGGGCCGACGAACAGCACGCCGCCCCGGCCGTCGCCGAGCCGCGGGTCGGAGTAGAGCAGGTAGGCCGTGCGGTGCAGCGCGACCACGGTCTTGCCGGTGCCCGGTCCGCCGTCGACCACGAGCGCGCCGCGCGACCCGGCGCGGATGATCGCGTCCTGGTCGGACTGGATCGTGCCCAGCACGTCGCGCATCTGCGCCGACCTGCTGCTGCCCAGGCTGGCGATGAAGGCCGACTGGTCGTCGAGGGCGGCGGCGTGGCCGGCGAACCCGTCGGCGGTGAACACCTCGTCCCAGTAGTCGGTGATCCGGCCCGCGGTCCAGCGGTAGCGGCGCCGGCTGGTGAGCCCCATCGGGTCGGCGTGGGTGGCGCCGAAGAACGGCTCCGCCGCCGGTGAGCGCCAGTCGACGAGCAGGCGGGCGCCCGCGCGGTCGACCAGGCCGAGCCGTCCGACGTACACCGTGCCGTTCGCACCGACCACGTGCCCGAGGCACAGGTCGAGCCCGAACCGGCGCAGCGACCTCAGCCGCGCGGTCAGCCGGTGCACCTCCTGGTCCCGGTCGAGCGCCGCCTGCCCGTGGCCGCCGGGCGCGCGCCGGGCGACCTCGAGCCGCTCGGTCAGGTCGGCGACCGTCTCCTCGAGCGTCGCGGCCACGACCGCGAAGTGCTCCTCGTCGGCGGCGACGAGCTCCGGGTCGGCCTTGCCCCGCAGGTGCTCGCCGAGATCGAAGACCCTGGTGGTCACACTGTCCCCTTGCTGTCCGGAATCACGTTCGGCCGGTGATTCTGCGAGGTCCCAGGGGTCTTGCCGCAAGCCCCGTGGTCCGCTATACCTTGGAGTACGGAAGGGAGCGTTGCCCTCCTCCGATCGTTGTTTTTGTGGGCCGGGAGACGACCAGGACGTTCGCCAAGGTCGACGTCAAGAAGGCGCTCGACTGCTTCCGCGCCCGGGCCGGCGAGTTCCGCGTCCTCGACGTCCCGGCCCTCCGCTACCTGATGGTCGACGGGCGTGGCGACCCCAACACCGCACCGGCCTACGCCGCCGCGATCGGTGCTCTCTATCCCGTCGCCTACACGACGAAGTTCGCCAGCAGGCGCGAGCTGGGCCGCGACTACGTCGTCCCGCCGTTGGAGGCGTTGTGGTGGGCGCCCGACATGGACGCGTTCACGACGGCCCGCGACAAGGCGCGCTGGTGCTGGACGGTGATGCTCGTGGTCCCCGACTGGGTCTCCCCCGACCTGGTCGCCGACGCCCGCGCCCGGGCCTCGGCCAGGCACCCGTCGGTCGACCTCGACCAGGTGCGCCTCGAGCGGCTCGACGAGGGCCGGTGCGTGCAGACGCTCCACGTGGGGTCCTACGACGACGAGGCCGAGGTCCTGGCCGAGCTGCACGACCGCGTCATTCCGAACGCCGGGCTGCGGATGACGGGCAAGCACCACGAGATCTACCTCAGCGACCCCAGGCGGGTGGAGGCCTCTCGGCTGCGGACCATCCTGCGACAGCCGGTGGCCGAAGCCTGAAGGTCAGGCGGGGTGGAGCCGGACCACCGACTTGCCGGCGTGCCGACCGGTCGCGAGTGCGTCGAGGACGGCGGGCACCTGCTCGAGGCCGTCGACGACGTCCACCGCGACCGAGACCCGAGAGGCCGCGAGGTGCTCCAGGGCGTCGGCCAGGGCACGGCCCACCCGGTCGGGCCGGGCCGCAGCGAGCCGGCTGGCGCTGAAGCCGCCGACGGACGCGTTGGCGCGGATGAGCTCGACGAGGTCAGGGGAGGACCCGAGGGCTCCGCCGGCCGGGTTGCCGAAGACGACCACCCGGCCTCCCGCGGCCAGGTGGCGCAGGTCGGAGGACAGCAGCGTGCCGACCGGGTCGAGGACGAGGTCGAACCCGCCGGGAGCCGCTGACGTGAGCCGGTCGTCCAGGTCGTCGCCGCGTAGGACGACCTCGGGCCAGCCGGCCTCGTGGGCCTGGCGGCGTCGCTTCTCCGAGCCCACCGTGCCGACCAGCCTCGACACCCCGAGGAGCGGTGCGACCTGGGCGACCGCCGCGCCGACGCCACCGCCGGCCGAGTGCATCAGCAGCGACAGGTCCTCGCCCCGGGGCGCGGCACCGCCGACGAGCAGCAGGGCCGTGGCGAGCGTGAGCGGCGCGATCGCCGCCGCAGGTCCGCCCACCTGGTCGGGCACGTGCCGGGTGAGCGACTCCTCCGCGACCACCTGCTCGGCGAGCCCACCGCGGCCGGTGTGGGCCGCGACCCGCTCCCCCGGGTGGAACCCCGATCCTTCGGAGACGTGCGCGACCAGGCCCACGACCTCCAGGCCGGGCGGGTGGGGCCAGTCGACGACGTATCCGGGATCACCACGACGCGCCATCACGTCGACGAAGTTGACGCCGGCGTGCTCGACGTCGATGACGAGCCGGCCCGGCGTGGCCGTCGGCGGTGGTACGTCGACGACGACGGACGCACTGCTGTCCGGCGCGGGACGTGTGAAGAGCAGTGCTCTCACGACGGGTCACCACCGATGGTGAGGACGGCCTTGCCGTCGACCTCGCCGTCCGCGAGCGCCTGGAGGAGGCCGTCGACGTCGTGCCACGACCGTCGGTCGCCGACCCGCACCAGCGTGGGGTCGAGCTCGAGCAGGCGCACGAGGCGAGCCAGGTCGGTCCCGGTCGACCGGGTGGAGGCGTAGGAGAACGGGGTGTGCACGGTGACGTCCTCGTGCCCCACGAAGTCGAGCAGGTTGACCTCGGAGCGTCCGGGGTCGGAGGCGCCGTGGAGGACGAGGTGCCCACCCGGCGCGGACCTGGCGATGCTCGTCGACAGGTGGGTCCCGCCCACCCCGTCGAGGACGAGGTCGAAGAGGCCCGCGGCGTCACCGGCATACGCGACGACGGAGCTCGCGCCGGCGTCCAGCAGCTCGTCGTGCAGGTGCCGGCGCCTGGTGACGGCGACGACCTCGGCACCCGCGGCGACCGCGAGACGGACCTGCGTCCACCCCACGCCCCCGGCGGCCGCGGTGACGAGGACGCGGGCACCGAGCAGCGGCCCGCCGCGCTCGAGCGTCCGCAACGCGGTGAGCCCGGCGAGCGGCAGGGCGGCCGCAGCCTGGGTGTCGACGCCGTCGGGGAGCACGGCGAGCCGGTCGGCGCGCAGG
>NZ_JAURVJ010000063.1 GCF_030655615.1 Nocardioides sp. | reverse complement strand
TGGTCCTACCGCGGTGGCGGCTACGTCAACGACAACGTCTTCGCCGCCGACGGCGACGAGTTCCCCGCCGACACCGTGCTGGTCCTCAAGGTGCGGGTCGGCGACGCCGGCTACACCGACCCCGCCGGCAACCCGGTCCCCGAGACCCAGCTCGAGGGCAAGGGCGAGGCGATGCTGTTCCACGGCGGCCGCCTGGTCCGCGGCACCTGGAGCAAGAACGCCCTCAGCGCCCCGATCAAGCTCGCCACCCAGGCCGGCCCGCTCGACGTACCGGCCGGGCGCACCTGGATCGAGCTGGTCCCCGCCGACGGCGGCGACGTCACCTTCGACTGAGGCTTCCTAGTCGTCGGCGGGCTCGAGCGCCGTGGGCATCTCCACGCCGGCCTCGGTCAGTGCCTGGAACCCGCTGATGATGAAGGTGATCGCGATCTCGACGCGCTCGGCCGCGGCGATCGGGTCCTCGGCCCCGGCGACGGACTCGCCGGCCGACGCCATCGCGCCGAAGAAGATCCGCGAGAAGGTCTGCACCATGTCCTCGTCGAGCTCCCAGGTGCCGGCGACCAGGACCGAGCGGACGATGTCGACGACGTTGGCGAAGGTCGAGCGCTCCTCCTGCTCGCGAAAGCGCTCGTGGCCGAGCACGGCCGGGCCGTCCTGCACGACGATCCGGCGGTAGCGCGGCTCCTGGACGACGGTGAGGAAGGTCCGCAGGCCGGTGCGTGCCTTGACCCACGGGTCCTTGCGGCCCTTGAGCGCCTTCTGGATGGTTCGCGAGGCGTCGTCCTCGACCCGCTCGAAGACGGCCTCGAACAGCGCCTGCTTGCCCGAGAAGTGGTGGTAGAGCGCGCCCTTGGTGACCTGGGCGCCGGCGACGATCGAGTCGAGCGACGCGTTGGCGTAGCCGTGCTCGGTGAACAGCTGCTCGGCGACGTCGACCAGGGCGCGCTTGGTGGAGGCGGAGTACGCCGCCCGGCGGCTCGCGCCGGGCACGCCGGGGACGCCGGGGACCTTGGGCACGAGCTTGGAGACCGACTTCGCCATCCCGCCAGCCTATGACGTGGCCCACACGGGGGAGTGGTGGTCACCACCTTCGGCCGGTGGCAGCCCACCCGAACAGGCGGGCTCGCACGCTCAGGGCCGTGGTTGACAGGGATTCCCGTGCGCCCGGTCATGCACCCGGTGGTCAGGATCACCCCCGAGAGAGTTGGAGAGGCCCTCGGTCTGTTCCATACTTCAAGTACGTACTCGCGGTATGCGAGTGCACCCCAGACAAGGAGCTCCACCATGACCTGGAAGACCTTCCACTCTCGGGGCGAGATCCTGCGGACGGTGATCGCCACGGCCAACACCCGCCGCGACGGCCTCCTGCCCACCGACGTCGACGGGGTCGCGGACACGTTCGCTGACGACCTCGAGCTGCTGGGCACCCTCCAGCTCAAGTGGCACACCCGGCTCGCCGGCCACATCGAGCGCCAGCTCCTCGAGCAGCCGCTCGACCTGCCCCTGGCCGTGGCCACCGCGTGGGGCTCCGCCTGCGACGAGCTGCCCGGCGTACGCCTCGTGCTCGACCACTACCGGGCCGAGCCCGACGACGCCGCCATGGCGCAGGCCATGGCCAAGGCCACCGTCAAGGAGCACGCCCTGCTCGCCGTGATGGCCGGCCAGGGGGCCATCGGCGGCGTCCAGGCCGAGGCCGAGGCCGCCCCGATCGGCGCCCGGATCGAGGAGCGCGCCCGGTCGCTGCACCGCGGCGTCCCGACGCTGGTCCCCGAGGCGCGCCCGTCGTTCCTCGAGCGCCTGCGCTCCGTCCTGGCCGCCTGACCCCACGAGCCGCAGCGGCGGGGGTGCTCGTCCTCCCACGGGTGCCCCGCCGCTGTCGTGCCCGTCGTTGCGTCATCATGGTCGGGTGAGCGAGGTACGCGCCGGCATGCTGCTCCTGGCGACCCCTGCCCTCCTCGACCCCAACTTCGCCGAGACCGTCGTCCTCATGCTCGACGTCAACGGCGACGGGTCGCTCGGCGTCGTCCTCAACCGGCCGACCGCGCTGCCGGTCGCCGAGGTCCTCGAGGCGTGGAGCGACGTCGTCGCCGAGCCCGAGGTGCTCTTCCGGGGCGGACCCGTCGAGACCGACGGCGCCCTGGCGGTCGTGCTGCGTCGGAGCGACGACGACGAGGTGCTCGGCCTGCGCGAGGTTGTGGACCGCCTCGCCCTGCTCGACCTCGACACCCCGGTCGAGCTCGTCAGCGACGAGCTCGACGGGCTCCGGATCTTTGCCGGCTACGCCGGCTGGGGCGCCGGCCAGCTCGACCGCGAGATCGAGGAGGGCAGCTGGTACGTCGTCCCCGGGATCGCCCGCGACGTCTTCCGGTCCGACACCTCCACGCTGCACCGAGACGTCCTGCGCCGCCAGCCGGGCGACCTCGCCTGGCACTCGACGCGCCCCGTCGACCCGGACCTGAACTGAATCTGACTGGTCGTGGACGACGGCCTCGCGCAGCGGGCCCGCTCTGCGCGGGGGGCCGCCGCCCCGACATGCGCGCTGTGGTGGTGTGGTGGGGGTGGGGGCGCCGGCGGTCCGGATCGGGCTGAGGGGTTGAGCCCCGCACAGAGTCCGGCTGAGTACGCGGGCCCGGCTGACGGCCGGTCGCCCGGGCGAGGCTCGAGGCATGACCTCCCTCCAGATCACGGCCCGTGTCCTCGTCGGCTTCCACGCCCTCGCCGCCGGCGCGACGCTCTTCCTCTTCCTCGCCCTCGGCGCCTCGTTCGTCGGCGACGACCCGGACGGTCTCCTGCTGCTGGCGGGCTACGCCGCCGGGGGACTCGTCTACCTCGTGCTCTGCCTGGTCGCGGTCGCCGCCCGCCGACGCGGACTGCGCCACGGCTTCTCCGTGGCGGTCGCCGTCGCCACGCTCGTCGGGGCGCGTGCCATCGGCGGGCCGGGCGCCGAGCTCCCGAGCGACGTCCCGGAGCTCCTGCCGACCTTCGCGCTGCTGGTGCTCGCCGTCACGGGCCTCGTCCTGGAGCGCGACCGGGCCCGGGCGGTCCAGCCCGCCTGACGGGGCGGCGTGCTCCCGGGTGCGGGGCCCGACGCCGGCTGGGAAGGACGGTCCCGCCCCTCTAGACTTCACGGCATGGCTCCTCCCTTCGGCTTCGGCACCTCGACCGCCACCAAGGTGCGCGAGGAGGAGCGGACCGTCCCGACCGACGAGGGCGACCACGAGAAGTTCTCCCACTACGTCGAGAAGGACAAGCTCACCGAGGCGATGGTGATGGGCACGCCCGTCGTCGCCCTGTGCGGCAAGGTCTGGGTGCCCAGCCGGGCCCCCGAAAAGTTCCCCGTCTGCCCGGAGTGCAAGGACGCCTGGGAGAAGTTCCAGGACGACTCGGGCGACGGCGAGTGACGGCCGCGTGACCGGGGGTCACGACCCCGCCGATCCGCACCTGACGCCAGCACTCACCCCTGCCTGGCCGGAGCGCGCGGCGTGGGGCACCGCCCCGTCCCTGCGCGCGTGGCAGACGGCGGCGATGAAGGACTACCTCGAGCGGATGCCGCGCGACTTCCTCGCGGTCGCCACCCCCGGGGCCGGCAAGACGACGTTCGCGCTGTCGGTCGCCTCCGAGCTGATCGGGCGCCGGGTCGTCGACCGCGTCGTCGTGGTCGCGCCCACCGAGCACCTCAAGCTGCAGTGGGCCGAGGCCGCGGCCCGGGCCGGCATCCCGATCGACCCCACGTACTCCGCCGGCAAGGGCAAGATCTCCAGCGACTTCCTCGGCATCGCGGTCACCTACGCCGGCGTCGCGGTCAACCCGCTCGCCCTGCGGATCCGCACCGAGCGGTTCAAGACGCTGGTCATCCTCGACGAGGTCCACCACGCCGGCGACGCGCTCGCCTGGGGCGAGGGCGTGCGCGAGGCGTTCGAGCCGGCCGCCAAGCGGCTGGCCCTGACGGGCACGCCGTTCCGCTCCGACGTCAACCCCATCCCCTTCGTCTCCTATGCGCCCGGCACCGACGGCGTGCCGCGGTCGCTGGCCGACTACACCTACGGCTACGCCCACGCGCTGTCCGACCACGTCGTCCGCCCGGTGCTGTTCCTGGCCTACTCGGGCGAGATGTCGTGGCGCACCCGGGCCGGCGACGAGATCGCGGCGCGCCTCGGCGAGCCGCTGACCAAGGACATGACCAACCAGGCGCTGCGCACCGCGCTCGACCCCGCCGGCTCGTGGATCCCCACCGTGCTGGCGGCGGCCGACAAGCGGCTGAGCGAGGTACGCCGCCACGTCCCCGACGCGGGCGGCATGGTGATCGCCAGCGACCAGGACTCGGCCCGGGCCTACGCCAAGTCGCTGCGCGCGATCACCGGCGAGGCGCCGACCGTCGTGCTGTCCGACGAGAAGGCCGCCTCGAAGAAGATCACCGAGTTCACCAGCAGCGACAAGCGCTGGATGGTCGCGGTCCGGATGGTCTCGGAGGGCGTCGACGTGCCCCGGCTCGCGGTCGGCGTCTTCGCCACCACCATCTCGACGCCGCTCTTCTTCGCCCAGGCGATCGGCCGGTTCGTGCGCGCCCGCTCCCGCGGCGAGACCGCCTCGATCTTCCTGCCGTCGGTGCCGGTGCTGCTCGGGCACGCCTCCGAGATGGAGCTCGAGCGCGACCACGTGCTCGGGCGCCGGGTCATCGACGAGACCGACATCTACGCCGCCGAGAACGACCTCCTCGCCCAGGCCGCGGCCGGCGAGGCCGCGTCGTCCGAGCTCGAGGGCCTGCCCTTCGAGGCGCTCGGCTCCGAGGCCACCTTCGACCACGTGCTCTTCGAGGGCGACCAGTACGGCTCGGAGGAGGAGATGGACTTCCTCGGCATCCCCGGCCTGCTCGAGCCGTCGCAGATGAAGGAGCTGCTCCAGCAGCGCCAGGCCGACAGCGCCAAGGCGCAGAAGGCCCGCCGGGTGGCGACGGGCGAGCCCGACACCGTCGCCCAGGTCTCGACCCACGAGCAGCTCGCCGTGCTCCGCCGCGAGCTCAACGGGCTCGTCGCGGCCTGGCACCACCGCACCGGCCAGGCCCACGGCATCACCCACGCCGCCCTGCGCAAGGAGGCCGGCGGACCGGCCGCCGCCATCGCCAACGCCGACCAGCTGCGGGCCCGGATCGACCTGGTCCGTGAGTGGGCGGTCCGCAAGTCGGGCTAGGCCAGTTGCGTAGTCCCGCTGCGGCCTCCTACGACTCCGGGCTCGACCACGGTCGCGCGCCCGGCCCCGGCCGGGGCAGGACGTCCCGCGGGTCGTCGACGCGGTGGCCGTCGCGGCACTCGAGGACCGGGTCGACCACGGACCCGCAGTCGCGGTGGACGAGCTCGACCGGCGGGCCCTCGGGGTCGGCGTACCAGCGGGCGCCCCAGTCGGCCACCGCGACGAACACGGGATAGAGCTCGAAGCCCTTGGTCGTCAGGCGGTACTCGTGGCGCTCGCGTGCGCCCTCGTCGCGGTAGGGGACGCGGTGCAGGACGTCGTGCTCGACGAGCAGGGCCAGGCGGTTGCTGAGCACCTGGCGCGGGAGGCCGCTGTGGCGCTGCATCTCGGCGAAGCGGCGGACGCCGTTGAAGACCTCGCGCAGCACGATCATCGCGTTCTTCTCGCCGAGGACGGCCATGGCGCGGGCGACCTGGCAGTTGTCGGTCGACCAGTCGAGGGCCGGGGGAGTCGCGGTGGTCATGCTCACACCCTAGGTCTTCTTGACAGACTCAGCGACCCCGACGACGCTGGGTCCATGACGCAGACCCAGGATCCGACGACGATGACCGGCTACGAGCTGCTGATGGCCATGGCTCGCGGCGACCTGCCGCCGGCGCCGATCGCCGAGACCCTCGGCATGGAGAACTTCGGCGGCGAGGTCGGCTCGATCCACGTCGAGCTCGTCCCGCGGCACGGCCACTACAACCCGCTCGGCACGGTCCACGGCGGCGTCATCTCGACGATGCTCGACACGGCGGCCGGCTGCTCGGTGCACTCCACCCTGGCCGCGGGGGAGGGCTACACCTCGCTCGACCTGACGGTGAAGTTCCTGCGCCCGGTCACCGTCGACTCGGGCCGGCTCCGGGCCGAGGGTCGGGTCATCCACCGCGGCCGGCGCACGGCGCTGGCCGAGGCACTGCTCTTCGACGCCGCCGGCAAGCAGGTCGCCCACGCCACGTCGTCCTGCATGATCTTCGCCTGACCCACCGGGCGGGGGCCCCTCGCCAGACCAAGTTAGGCGAGGCTAACCTTCTCGCGTGCCCGCCGACCTGCCCTCGCTGACCGGGGCCGACCTGACCCTCGGCTACCGCGACACGACCGTGGTGCACGGCGCCTCCGTCGAGCTGCGGGCCGGCACGGTGACCGCCCTCGTCGGACCCAACGGCAGCGGCAAGTCGACGCTCCTGCGGGCCCTCGCCCGGCTGCACAAGGCTGACGCCGGCCGGATCACGCTCGACGACGGCAGCTCGGCGCTCGACCTCGACGCCCGCGCGTTCTCGCGGCGGGTCACGATGCTCGGCCAGTCGCGCCCGCACCCGTCGGGCCTGACGGTGCGCGACGTCGTGACGTTCGGACGGCACCCCTACCGCCGCCGCTTCGGCGGGCTCGCCGACGCCGACCGCACGGCCGTCGACTGGGCGCTCGAGGTCACCGGCACCGGCCCGATGGAGCGGCGCGCCGTCGACGAGCTGTCCGGCGGCGAGCTCCAGCGGGTCTGGCTGGCGACCTGCCTGGCGCAGGAGACCGGCGTGCTGCTGCTCGACGAGCCCACCAACCACCTCGACCTGCGCTACCAGGTCGAGATCCTCGACCTGGTCCGCGACCTCGCCGACGAGCACGACGTCGCCGTCGGGATCGTCCTGCACGACCTCAACCACGCCTCCGGCGTGGCCGACACGATCGTGCTCCTCCACCAGGGGCACGTGCGCGCCACCGGAGCGCCGGTCGAGGTGCTGACCGGCGACCTGCTCACCGAGGTCTACGGCCTGCGCATCGAGACCGTCGTCGACCCCGACACCGGGGCCGTCCGGGCCGACCCCCGCGGTCGGCACCATCCCACCCACCGCCACCCCAGAAGGAACCCCACCTCATGAAGCGAACCGTCATCGCCGCCGGCGCCGCCGCGCTGCTCGCCCTGTCGGCCTGCGGCAGCACCGAGGAGAGCCAGTCGGAGCGGGAGGAGGAGCAGACCTCCGAGGCGGCCGCCAACGGCGGGCCGATCACCCTCACCGACGCCGACGGCCGCACCGTCGAGCTCTCCGGTCCCGCCGAGGACGTCGTCGTGCTCGAGTGGCAGCAGATCGAGGACGTGCTCGCGCTCGGCGTGACACCCGTCGGCGTGGCCGACCCGGCCGGCTACAACACCTGGGACACCGCCGTGCCGCTCGAGGGCGGCGACGACCTCGACGTCGGCATGCGGGGAGCGGTCAACAAGAACGCCGTCATCGGCAAGGACCCCGACCTGATCATCGTCGAGCAGGGCCCCGACCTGGCGACGTTCGAGGACGCCGGCGTCCCGGTGCTCGTCACGGCCGGCGCCGACGCCGAGGACCCGGTCGGCCAGATGAAGGAGACCTTCACCCTCATCGCGCAGGCCCTCGGCAAGGAGGACGAGGCGACCGACGTGCTCGCCGAGTTCGACGCCTCGCTCGAGGAGGCCAAGGCGGCCGTCGAGACCGCGGCCCCCGAGACGAGGAGGTTCGTCTACGCCGACGCCTACGTCGTGGGCTCGACCCTGTCGGTCCGCCCGTTCGGCCAGGGCTCCTACATGGGCGAGCTCGGCGAGGAGCTCGGCCTCGAGAACGCCTGGACCGGCAAGGTCGACGACGTCTACGGCCTCGGCCAGACCGACGTCGAGGGCATCACCGCGATCAAGGACGCCGAGCTCTTCTACACCGGCACCGAGTCGTCCGGGTGGCTCGAGCAGCTCGAGAGCAACCGGCTGTGGACCGGCTCCGACTTCGTCGAGGACGACCGCGTCAACCCGTTCCCCACGGGGATCTGGACCTTCGGCGGCCCGCGGTCGGGTGAGCAGATCCTCGACGCCTACGTGGAGGCGCTCTCCTGACCGACACCCTGCGCACGCCCGACGCCGGCCCCCTCGAGGAGGGGGCCGGCGTCCGCGGCGTGCTCGGAGCGGCGGGTGCCGCGACCGTCGTGGTCGCGGCCCTGGTGGTGGTCGTCGGCTGGCACCTGACCCAGGGGACCACTGGCGTGGGCGCGCGCGACCTGGTCGACGCCGTCCTCGGGCGCGCCGACCGCGGCACCGTCGACGTGCTCGTCGACTCGCGGCTGCCGCGGATGCTGGCCGGCCTCACGGTCGGCATCGCCCTCGGCGTCGCGGGCGCCGTCTTCCAGTCCCTGGCCCGCAACGCCCTGGCCTCGCCCGACACCCTCGCCGTCAACGCCGGAGCGGTCACCGCGGTCACCACCGTGGCGGCGTTCGGGATCACCGTGCCGTTCGTCGGCAACACGTTCGTCGCCTTCGGCGGCGCCCTGCTGGCGGCGGGGCTCGTGCTGGTGCTCGCCGGCGGCGGCTCGACGTCGACCACCCGGCTGATCCTGGCCGGCTCGGCGCTCGCCCTGGCGCTGGACGCCGTCGGTACGGCGCTCCTGCTGCTCTTCGACCAGGAGACCACCGGGCTGTTCGCCTGGGGCCGCGGCACCCTGTCGCAGACCGGGCTCGACGGCGTACGGGCGATGGGCCCGCTCGTGGCCCTCACCGTGCTCGCCACGCTGCTGCTCGCACGTCGCCTCGACCTGCTCAGCCTGGGCGACGACGCGGCCTCGAGCCTCGGCGTGCCCGTGCTCCGGTCGCGGGTCGTCGGCACCCTCCTCGCCGTCCTGCTCTGCGCGTGCGCGGTCAACCTCGCCGGTCCGATCGGGTTCGTCGGGCTCGCGGCGCCCGCGCTCGTGCGGCTGGCCGCGCGGGTCGTGCCGTCCGTCTCGCGCCACCTCGTCCTGCTGCCCCTCGCCGGCCTGGTCGGCGCCCTCGTCGTGCTGCTCACCGACGCGACGGTCCGCAGCGTCATCGGCGCCGAGGCCTCGCTGCGGGTGCCGACGGGTGTCTCGACCACCATGGTCGGCGCGGTCGCCCTCGTCGTCCTGGCCCGTCAGGCGCGTGACGCCGGACCCACGCGTCGACCGGCGTCGGCCCGCCCCGGAGCGCTCCACGGGCGGCTCCGCTTCCTGGTCGTGGTCGCGGTCCTGGTCGTGCTCGTGGTCGGAGCGGGGGTCGTCGGGATCCTGGGCGGCTACCAGTGGTTCCTCGTCGGCGACGTCCTCAACTGGCTGCGCGGCGACGCCGTCCCCGTCGTGGCGTTCGGGCTGGAGGAGCGTGCTCCCCGGGTCGTCGCCGCGCTGCTCGCGGGCGCCGCGCTCGCGCTCGCCGGCACGACGACCCAGGCGGTCTGCCGCAACCCCCTCGCCGAGCCCAGCATCCTGGGCGTCACCGGAGGCGCGGCCGCCGGCGCGGTCATCGTCGTCACCTCGGTCGACTCGCCCTCGACCGCCCAGATCGCCCTGGCCGCCGGCGTCGGCGCGATCCTCGCCATGGTGCTCGTCTACGCCGTCACCTGGCGCGGGTCGCTCGACCCCGACCGGCTGGTGCTCGTCGGCATCGGCGTCGCGGCCTTCGGGGCGAGCCTCTGCGCGCTGCTGCTCGTCTACTCCGACCCGTTCAACACCCCCGCGCTCTACACCTGGCTGTCGGGGTCGACGTACGGCCGGACGTGGGGACAGGTCGTGCCCGTCGCCGTCGTGCTGGTGGTGACGGTGCCGCTCGCCTGGCTGATGCACCGCGAGCTCGACCTGCTCGCCCTCGACGACGAGACGCCGCGGCTGGTCGGCGTACGCCTCGAGCGGCTGCGCCTGCTCGCCCTCGCGGTGGCCGCGCTGCTCGCCGCGACCGCGGTCG
>NZ_JAURVJ010000092.1 GCF_030655615.1 Nocardioides sp. | reverse complement strand
GCAGCGGCGGGCGGCCACGCGGCGGCGTACCCCTGCGACCTGACCGACGGCGCCGCCGTCGATGCCCTCGTCGAGCGGGTGCTCGCCGAGCACGGCCCGGTGGACTACCTGGTCAACAACGCCGGCCGGTCGATCCGGCGGTCGCTGCGGGCGAGCCACGAGCGGTTCCACGACGTCGAGCGGACGATGGCGATCAACTACTTCGGGCCGGTGCGGCTGACGATGGGGCTGCTGCCGGCGATGCGCGACCAGCGGTTCGGGCACGTCGTCAACATCGTGTCGTGGGGCGTGCAGCTCAAGGCGCCGCGGTTCTCGGCCTACCTCGCGTCCAAGGCGGCGCTCGACACGTGGGCCCGGATCGCCGCGCGCGAGACGTGGGACGACAACGTCACCTTCACCAACATGCGGTTCGGGCTGGTGCACACGCCGATGGTCGCCACGACGGTGGAGCACTACCGGGGGTGGCCGGCGATGACCGCCGACGAGGCCGCGGCGCGCGTCGTACGGGCGCTCGAGGACCGGCCCGTGTCGTGGAACGTCGCCGCCGGTCGCGCGGGCGACGTCCTCAACCTGGTCACGCCGCGGCTCGCCGACTGGGTGATGCACCGAATGGACCGCGCGGACCGCTCAGGAACCTGACCGGGGAACCTGACCGGGGTGGGTGGACGTCGGACCCGCATGACCTGGGTCCTCCGCCTGCTCCTCCTCCCCGTCCTGGCCGCCGTCGCGGTGCCGGTGCTGGTCGTCACCACGGCCACCCCGGCCGCGGCCTGCAGCTGCGAGCTCGTCGATCCCGAGGCGCCGCCGACCTGGGGGCCGGAGGTCTTCGTGGCGACCGTCGTCGAGGACCTGCCCGAGGACGGCACCGGTGAGGTCGAGGTCGCGGCCGTCGTCACCCACGTCTATCGCGGCGACGTCCCGGACGAGGTCACCGTCGCCACCGAGGCCGAGGGCACGGCCTGCGGCCTGACCAGCCTCGAGGCCGGGCAGACCCGGCTGTTCAGCACCAGCCTCGACGGCGCGGTGGCCCGCGTGGGCTCCTGCGGCGGCCCGTCGGTCGTCGACGACGCCGTGATCGCCGAGGCCGAGCGCGACCTCGGTCCGGGCGAGGCCCGGGAGGTGCCGGAGGGGGCGCTCGAGCCGCGGGGTCGCCCGGGTGATCGCCTGGGTGATGGGGGTTCCGGCTCCGACGGGAGCGGCGCGGAGGTGCTCGCGCTGGGGCTGTTCGTCGGGCTGGTGGTCACGCTGGCCGGCGGGGTCGTGCTGGTGCGGTCCCGCGGTGGGGCTGGTTGACCCGGGTCAGCTGGCCTTCTTGGCCGCGGTCTTCTTCGTGGTCGACTTCTTGGCGGCGGTCTTCTTGGCCGGGGCCTTCTTGGCGGCGGTCTTCTTGGTCGTCGACTTCTTGGCGGTCGACTTCTTGGCGGTCGACTTCTTCGCCGCGGTCTTCCTGGCCGGCTTCTCGTCCTCGTCGTCGTCCTCGGAGTCGTCGGAGTCGTCGGCGTCCTCGGCCTCCTTCGGCACCGACTCGCCACGGGCGGTCTTGGCGGCCGCGACCGAGCGTTGCAGCGCCGCGAGCAGGTCGACGACCTCGCCGCCGGTCTTGGTCGAGGTGGGGGTCCGCTTGATCTCGCCGCCCTCGATCTTGGTCGTCACGAGGTCCTTGACGGCGTCGGCGTAGTCGTCCTCGTAGTCGGCGGAGTCGAAGTCGCCGGCGAGGGTCTCGACGAGCATCGTGGCCATCTTGACCTCGGAGTCCTTGACCTCACCGGTGTCGATCTGGAAGTCGGGCTTCCTGATCTCGTCGGGCCACATCATGGTCTGCAGCACGATCACGTCGTCGCGCACCCGCAGCACCGCGACGGTGGTGCGCTGGCGCAGCGCGACCGTCACGACCGCCATCCGGTCGGCGTCGAGCAGGGCCTGGCGTAGCAGGGCGTAGGGCTTGGCCCCGGTCTTCTCGGGCTCGAGGTAGTAGGACTTCTCGAACAGCATCGGGTCGATCTGGTCGCTCGGCACGAACTTCTCGACCGCGATCTCGCGCGACGACGTCGACGGCAGCGCGGCCATGTCGTCGTCGGTGAGGATGACCATCTCGCCGTCCTCGGTCTCGTAGCCCTTGGCGATCTCGGCGTAGGGCACCTCCTCGCCGTCGATCGAGCAGACCCGTTGGTACTTGATGCGACCGCCGTCGCTCTCGTGCACCTGACGGAACGACACGTCGTGGCTCTCGGTCGCGGAGTAGAGCTTCACGGGCACGCTGACCAGCCCGAAGGAGACCGCGCCCTTCCAGATCGCACGCATGACCCAGTATCACCCGTCACTCCACAGGGTTGTCCACAGGCAGTCGTACGCCGGTGGCGTGGGTCGGCCGGCTACCGCAGGCTGGCGCCCGTGATCGAGGCGCGTGACAGACTGGAGGGGTCGGAAGGTGTGGTCGTGGTCGAGCTCGTTCCCGAGAAGGTCGGACCGTGGACGTTCGACGACCTCCAGTCCCTGCCCGACGAGTCGGGATGGCGCTACGAGATCGTCGACGGGGCCCTGGTCGTGAGCCCCGGGCCGGCGCTGCGGCACGAGGTGGTGGGTGAGCTCCTCCGCCGGTGCCTGCGCGAGGTGCTTCCGCCGCACGTCATCACCGTGGGCCCGATGGCCGTCGACCTGGAGCCGACCTACCGCCTGCCGGACCTGGTCGTCGTCGACCTGGACACCGACGACACCACCAAGCTGGCCGCCGCCGACGTCCACCTGGCGATCGAGATCGTGTCGCCCAGCTCGACCACGACCGACCGGGTCACCAAGCCCGCGGAGTACGCCGCCCATGGACTGCTCGCCTACTGGCGGGTCGAGACCGACCCCGAGGTGTCCGTCACCGCCTACGTCCTGGGCGAGGGCGACGCCGTCTACACCGAGGTCGGCACCTGGGGCGAGGGCGAGACGCTCTCGGTCGCCGTGCCGTTCGCGATCGACCTCTCCGTCGACGACCTCACCCGAGGCCGGCCCTGACGGGTTAGATGGGGGCATGCGCCCCATGCTCGCCACGACCGGCGACCACGTGCCGACCGGCGGGGAGTGGGCGCACGAGGTCAAGTGGGACGGGATGCGGATCCTCGCCGACTCCGCCGGCTACGGCGACCGGGGCCGCTACCGGCTGACCAGCCGCAACGACAACGACGTGACCGGTGCCTGGCCCGACGTGGCCGAGGGGCTCCGCGAGGTGCGCGGGCTGCGCCGCCGCGACCTGCTCGTCGACGGCGAGGTCATCGCGCTCAACGCCGCCGGCGTCCCCGACTTCCGCACCCTCCAGGAGCGGATGCACGTGCGCCGGGCCTCGTCGGTGCAGCGCCTGGTCACCACGGTGCCCGTCACGTTCATGGTCTTCGACCTGCTGCGCCTCGACGGCGACGACCTCACCCGAGAGCCGCTCGCGACCCGCCGCGCCCGGCTCACTGAGGTGCTCGAGGGCTCCCCGTGGCAGGTGCCGGCGTCGTACGACGACGGCGCGATGCTCCACGAGGCGACCATCCAGCAGGGCCTCGAGGGCATCGTCAGCAAGCGGCTGGCGTCGCCCTACCGCCCGGGGGAGCGGAGCCAGCACTGGCTCAAGTTCGCCCACCGGTTCCGGTCGTCCTACGTCGTGGGCGGCTGGCGGCCCCAGGAGGGCACCACCGACCGGCTCGCCGCGCTGCTCGTCGGCGAGGTCACGCCCGACGGGCTGATGTTCCGCGGTCGCGTCGGCAGCGGCATCGCCGCCAAGCAGAGCCGCGCGCTGACCGAGGCGGTCGCCGGGCTGGCCCGCCACGACAGCCCGTTCGCCGACGAGGTGCCCCGGGTGGACGCCTCCGGCACGTTCTGGCTCGACCCCGTGCTCGTCGTCGACCTCGACTCGCACGGCCAGGGCTACCCGCGGCTGCGCCAGCCGTCCTACCGCGGCATCCGCACCGACCTGACCCCGGAGGACCTGTGAAGACCCTCGCCACGCTCGCCCTCGTCGCTGCCCTCGTCGCGCCACCGGCTCCGGCCGGCGCTGCCGACGGGGCTTCGAGGCTCGCTCCGCTCGCACCTCATCCGCCGTCGGCTGCCGACGGGGCCTCGAGGCTCGCTCCGCTCGCACCTCAGCCACCGTGAGCA
>NZ_JAURVJ010000087.1 GCF_030655615.1 Nocardioides sp. | reverse complement strand
ACCTCGGCCACCAGCGCCATCGCCGTCGACATCGCCTCCGACAAGGACCTCACCACCTCGCTGCTCGGCGCGGCCGGCCTGCCGGTGCCCAAGCAGGAGACGATGCGCACCGCCGACCAGGCCGTGCGTGCCGCCGAGCGCATCGGCTACCCGGTCGTCCTCAAGCCGCTCGACGGCAACCACGGACGCGGCGTCATCCTCGACAACGACGACGAGGCCGACGTGCGTGCGGCGTTCGAGATCGCCAAGGGCGAGTCGCGCCGCGGCGTCGTCCTGGTCGAGTCGCAGATCGTCGGCAAGGACTACCGATGCCTCATCATCGACGGCCGGGTCGCGGCCATCGCCGAGCGGGTGCCGGCGTCGGTCACCGGTGACGGCAACTCCACGGTCGAGCAGCTCGTCGACACCGCCAACGCCGACCCGCGCCGCGGCGTCGGCCACGAGAAGGTGCTGACCCGCATCAAGGTCGACGACGCCGCCGTACAGCTGGTGGCCGAGCAGGGCTTCGCGATGACCGACGTCCCGCCCGAGGGCGCCCACGTCAAGCTCGCCCTCACCGGCAACATGTCGACCGGTGGCATCTCGATCGACCGCACCTTCGAGGCCCATCCCGAGAACGTCGAGATCGCCGAGGAGGCCGCCCGGATGGTCGGCCTCGACATCGCGGGCATCGACTTCATCTGCCCCGACATCACCGAGCCGGTCCGCGAGACCGGCGGCGCGATCTGCGAGGTCAACGCGGCCCCCGGCTTCCGGATGCACACCCACCCGACCATCGGCGAGCCGCAGTTCATCGCCAAGCCGGTCGTCGACATGCTGTTCCCGCCCGGCGCGACCAGCCGCATCCCCATCGTCGCCGTCACCGGCACCAACGGCAAGACGACCACCTCGCGGATGATCAGCCACGTCTTCAAGGGCATGGGCCGCAAGGTCGGCATGACCTCGACCGACGGGGTCGTCATCGACGAGCGGCTCCTCATCCGCTCCGACGCCTCCGGCCCGCGCTCGGCCCGGATGGTGCTGCAGAACCCGCGCGTCGACTTCGCCGTCTTCGAGGTCGCTCGCGGCGGCATCCTGCGGGAGGGCCTCGGCTACGAGCGCAACGACGTCGCCGTCGTCCTCAACGTGCAGCCCGACCACCTGGGCCTGCGCGGCATCGACCCCGTCGAGCAGCTCGCCGACGTCAAGGCGGTGCTCGTCGAGGCCGTCCCGCGCGACGGTCACGCCGTGCTCAACGCCGACGACCCGCTGGTGCGCGAGATGCGCCGACGCTGCTCGGGCCAGGTCGTGTGGTTCTCGATGGAGGAGCCCGGCTCCGAGATCCGCGACATGATCGACGCCCACTGCCGTCGCGGCGGCAAGGCGCTGGTCCTCAACCCCAGCGAGCGCGGCGAGATGATCGTCGTCAAGCACGGCCCGCGCGAGATGCAGCTGGCCTGGACCCACCTCCTGCCCGCCACGTTCAACGGCCGGGCCCGGATGAACGTGCAGAACACCCTTGCCGCCGCCGCGGCCGCGTTCGCCGCCGGTGCCCCGCTCCACGACATCCGCCAGGGCCTGCGCACGTTCTCCACCAGCTACTACCTCTCCCCCGGGCGCCTCAACGAGGTCGAGGTCAACGGCGTCAACGTGATCGTCGACTACTGCCACAACGCGCCCGGCATGAAGATGCTCGGCGACTTCGTCGACCGCACCGGCGACTCGATGGCGTCCTCCCACGACCTGGCCCGCCCGTCGCGCATCGGCGTCATCGCCACCGCAGGCGACCGCCGCGACCAGGACATGCGCGAGCTCGGCGAGATCGCGGCCCAGCACTTCGACGTCGTCATCGTCCGCGAGGACGAGAGCCTGCGCGGTCGTCAGCGCGGCGAGGTCGCCGGGCTCGTCACCGAGGGCGTGCGTACGGCGATGGCCGCCGGCTCGCGCTGCAAGCAGGTCGAGGAGGTGCACGACGAGATCGAGGCGGTCCGCCACGCGATGTCGCGCGCCAACCGCGGCGACCTGCTCGTGATCTGCGTCGACAAGCACGCCCAGGTCATGAGCGAGCTCGAGAACTGGTCCTCGGTCGCCCAGGCCGGCTCCGGCGCCAGCGCCGACGCCCCCGCAGCCGACCCCGACTTCGTGCCGGCGCCCACCGAGGCATGATCGACGACCTGCTCGCCGAGGTCTGCGCCTCCACCGACACGCCCGGCGCCGTCGTCGGCGTCTCCTACGACGGGCAGGTCAGCGTCACTGCACATGGCGTGCTGAGCCGGCGAACCGGCTCACCGGTGAGGAGCGACAGCGTCTTCCAGGTCGGATCGGTCACCAAGCCGTTCACGGCGACACTCGTCGCCCAGCTGGCCGCGGAGGGCCGGCTCAGCCTCGACACCACGGTGGCCGAGCTGCTGCCAGGTGTGCATCTCGGCGTCGACGACCGCAGCGAACGGGTGACCGTGCGCCACCTGCTCACCCACACCAGCGGGATCGACGGCGACCTCTTCACCGACACCGGTCGCGGCGACGACGCGGTCGCGCGCTACGTCGACCTGCTGGCCGACGCCGCCGTGGTGCACGAGCCGGGCGCGGTCTACTCCTACTGCAACAGCGGGTTCGTCGTCCTCGGACGCATCGTCGAGGTTCTCGACGACACCACCTGGGACGACGCCCTGCGCCACCGCCTGACCGAGCCGCTGGGGCTCGACGACGTGGTCACGCTGCCCGAGCAGGCGATCCTGCGCGGGGCCGCCGTCGGCCACGAGCGGGGTGGGCAGGTGCGCGAGTGGGCGCTCCCGCGCTCGGTCGGGCCGGCGGGGACGGTGGTCACGACGGCCGCCGACCTGCTGGGCCTCGTGCGTCCGTGGCTCGACGGCAGCAGCGGGGGCACGCTCGCTCACATGGCCGATCCCCTCGTGCCCATCCCGGACGGCTCGGACCTGGGGTCGGTCGGTTGGGGGTGGCGGGTGGGCTCGTGGGGCGGCCACCAGGTCCTCGGCCACAGCGGGATGACGCTCGGTCAGAGCACGACGCTGCGCGTCGTACCGTCCCTCGGCCTCGCCGTCTGCGTGCTGACCAACAGCGAGCAGGCCGATGCCGTCCACCAGCTCGTGGTGCCCCACGTCGTCAGCGAGCTCACCGGCGTCCTGGTGCCGCCACCTGCCGGCCCCGACCCGGCGGCCGCCCCGACCGGGCTGGCGCGACACCTCGGCACCTACGTGCGCCGCGCGGCTCGCTACGACGTCGTGGACGACGACGGCGCCCTCCGGCTCACCGCGACCCCGACCGGTGACCTCGCCGGCCACGACGCCGTCGAGCACCACGTGCTCGTGCCCCGCGACGACACCGGGGACGCGTTCGTGCGACGCTCGGCCGACACCGACCCTTGGTCCACCGTCACGTTCGGATCGATGCCCGACGGCACCGCCATGCTCTTCGCCCAGGGCCGCGTGGCGGTGGCCGAGGCGTGAGGATCCTCGACCTCGGCGCCGTGCCCCACCGCGGCATCGACGCCCACGGCAGCACCGGCTTCCAGGTCGGCGCCTTCGGCATCGCCGCCGAGACCCACCTGGTGATGGTCCGCCTCCGCGCCGGTGGCGTCATCGGCCGGCACCCGGCCGCCGGTCGCCAGCTGCTCGTCGTCCTCGACGGCGACGCGCTGGTCTCCGGCAGCCACGGCGACGCCGTCGCCATCGGGCCCGGCAAGGCCGCGGTCTGGGAGCCCAACGAGCTGCACGAGACGCGGACGACGTCCGGCCTGGTCGCCATGGTGGTCGAGGGTGAGCTGGACCTCAGCACCCCGGGCGAGCAGGTCGACCCGGGCGACGTCTGAGGGTCAGGCCTCCGACGCGCTGGCTGCGGCGCGCACCTTGGCGGCGAGCGTCTCGTTGCTGTCGGGCACGCCACCGTGCTCGGCGATCCAGTCGTAGCACTCCTGCCGCTCGGCGTGGCACATCAGCCCGACCACGTCACCGGGCAGCGCCTGCCCGACGAGGGCGGAGAGGACCGCCACCTCGGTGGGGTACGCCGGCACACCGGTCACCCCGACCCGCTCGGCCCCGGCACGGAGCAGGGTCTCCAGCTCCTCGATCGTGCGACCGCGCAGGTACTTCTCCTTGTGGCCGATGGCGACGACGTCGCTGTCGCGGGCGGCGATCTCGCCGAGCTTCTCGATCAGCTCGTCGGTGCGGTCGCCGACGACCCCGAGCCCCAGCAGGATCCGCTGGTCGGGCCCGCGGACGCCGTTCATGATCTCGACCATCGCCTCGAGGCCGGCCTCGTTGTGGGCGAGGTCCATGACCACCGAGATCCCGTGGGGCATGGTGAAGAAGTTCATCCGGCCCGGATTGTGCTCAGCGTCGGGACGGAAGGTCCGCAGCCCCTCGATCACCACGTCGCGCGGGATCCCGATCGCCAGCGCCGCCGAGGCAGCGGCCAGGGTGTTCTCGACGTTGAAGCGGGAGAGCCCGGCCAGGGTCATCGGCACGTCGAGCAGCTCGATCAGCGGGTCGGGGTCGGCGTTGGGACGCAGCACCGAGACCCACCCGTCGATGACGACGGTGGCGCGACCGCCGTCGTTGAGGGTGTCGCGCACGCCCGGGGAGTCGATGTCGCGGGAGAACACCCACGGCTTGGCCTTGATCATCGAGCGCATCGCATAGACACGGGGGTCGTCGGCGTTGAGCACCGCCCAGCCCGAGCGACGGGTGATCCGCGGGACGACCGCCTTGACCTCGGCGAGCTGGTCGACGGTGTCGATGCCCTGCAGGCCGAGGTGGTCGGCGGTGACGTTGGTGACGACCGAGACGTCGTTGCGGACCAGTCCGATGCCCTTGAGCAGGATGCCGCCGCGCGCCGTCTCGGTGACGGCGAGCTCGACACCGGGCAGTGCCAGCACCCGGCCGGCGCCGCTGGGCCCGGAGTAGTCGCCCTCCTCGACCATCACGCCGTCGGCGTAGACCCCGTCGGTGTTGGACCACCCGACGTGCAGCCCGTGGGTGCGCCCGATGTGCGCCACCATCCGCGAGGTCGTGGTCTTGCCGTTGGTGCCCGTCACCGCCACGACCGGGACGTGCGGCACGATCGTCGTCGGCTCGGGCCCGGACTCCGCGGCCCCCACCCGCTCGGCGGCGCGGCTGACGGCCGCCTCGAGGTCGCCGCCGGGCATCGCGTCGAGCACGTCCCCGACCGCGTGGCCCATCTCCTGGGCGCGCGTCCGGTGCTTCCACGGGAACGCGACCACCACTCGCTGCGGGTCGCTGGTCGAGCGCACCCGCACGCCGAGCCGCGACGTACCGGACTCCTGCGCCACCGCCCGCACCAGCCGACCGACGGCGCGCAGCGCGAACCGCTGGCGGAAGCCCGAACCCGGGGCGCCCGGACGGGCGTTCTTGAGCCCGATCCGGGTGGCGAACCGGCCCGCGGTCTCCTCGGAGGCGTTGCTGAGCCCGCCGACGTCGAGGGTCAGCTTGATCGCGGCCCGGGGGAAGTAGAGGTTCGGCCCTTCGAGGACCCGGAGCTCGAGGAGGGAGGAAGGCACCCCCGCACCGTATCGAGCGCTGGACGCGGTCTCCGGTGTGGTCTCCGGGGGTGTCGGCTGGGGGCGTGACCGACCGACCCGCCGAGCGCGACCCGATCCTCTCCCGTCTCGCCGCGCAGCGCCGGCACGTGCTGGCCCAGGTCGAGGGCCTCGACGACGAGCAGCTGCGGCGTCCGGTGCTGCCGTCCCGCTGGTCGTGCCTCGAGCTGGTCCGCCACCTCACCCTGTCCGACGAGCGCTACTGGTTCGAGGTCGTCGTGGCGGGTGGGCCGCTGGACTTCTGGCCCGAGGACGACGACGGCGACTGGGAGGTCGGTGCCGACGAGCCCGCCGAGGGGGTGCTGCAGGCCTACCGCGACGCCATCGCCGGGTCCGACGCGATCATCGCGGCGCGCTCGCTCGACGAGCCGCCCGCGTCACCCGAGGAGTGGTGGGCCGAGGTCGGGATGTCGTTCCCCGACCTGCGCTCGGTGGTGCTGCACGTGCTGGTCGAGACCGCCGTCCACGCCGGCCAGCTCGACGCGGTGCGCGAGCTGATCGACGGGCGTCAGTACATCGTGCTCTGAGCCTCAGGTGGCCGAGGGTCAGGCGCCCATCGCGTGGAAGCCGCCGTCGACGTGGACGATCTCGCCGGTCGTGGCGGGGAAGAAGTCGGACAGCAGCGCGACGACCGCCTTGGCCGTCGGCACGTGGTCGGCGTTGTCCCAGCCGAGCGGGGCCTTGGTCTCCCACATCGCCTCGAGGTCCTCGAAGCCGGGGATCGCCTTGGCGGCCAGGGTCTTGAGCGGACCGGCCGAGACGAGGTTGACCCGGATGCCCTCGGGCCCGAGGTCGCGGGCCAGGTAGCGCGAGGTCGACTCCAGCGCCGCCTTGGCGACCCCCATCCAGTCGTAGACCGGCCAGGCCACGGTCGCGTCGAAGGTGAGCCCGACGACCGAGCCGCCGCTGCTCATCAGCGGTCGGGCGGCCGTGGCGAGGGCCTTGAGGGAGTACGCCGACACCTGCACGGCCTGGGCCACGTCCGGCCAGGGGCCGGTGAGGAACTTGCCGCCCAGCAGCGTCTCGGGGTTGCCGTAGGCGATCGAGTGGACGACGCCGTCGAGGTGGGCGTCGGCGCCGAGGTGCTCGCGCACCTGGTCGGCCAGCCCGGCGAGGTGCTCGTCGTCGGTGACGTCGAGCTCGAGCACCGCCGGCGTCTCCGGGAGCCGCTTGGCGATGCGGCGGGTGATGCCGAGCGCGCGGCCGAAGTTGGAGATGAGCACCGTGGCGCCCTGCTCCTGCGCCACCTTGGCGGTGGCGAACCCGATGGAGGAGTCCATCGTCACGCCCGCCACCAGGATCGTCTTGCCGTCGAGAATTCCCATGTCAGTGCCCCATTCCTAGTCCGCCGTCGACGGGGATGACCGCCCCGGTCACGTACGCCGCCCCGTCGCCCGCCAGCCAGGTGACCGCCGCGGCGACCTCGGCCGGGTCGGCGTAGCGGCCGAGCGGCACCTGCGCCTTGATCGCGGCCTTCTGGTCGTCGGTGAGGACGTCGGTCATGTCGGTGTCGACGAAGCCGGGGGCCACCACGTTGGCGGTGATCGAGCGCGAGCCGAGCTCGCGGGCCAGCGACCGCGCCATGCCGACGAGGCCGGACTTGGAGGCCGCGTAGTTGACCTGGCCCGGCGAGCCGAGGAGCCCGACCACCGAGGAGATGAAGATGATGCGGCCGCGGCGCAGCCGCAGCATGCCCTTGGTCGCGCGCTTGGCGAGCCGGAACGAGCCGGTCAGGTTGGTGTCGATGACCGACGACCAGTCGTCCTCCGACATCCGCAGGACCAGGGTGTCGGCGGTGATCCCGGCGTTGGCGACCAGCACCTCGACCGGGCCCAGCTCGGCCTCGATCGTCGCGAACGCTGCGTCCACGGCCGCCGGGTCGGTGACGTCGCAGCGGACGTCGAGGGTGCCGTCGGGCGCTCCCCCGCTCCGGGTCGTCACGGCGACCCGGTCGCCCAGCGCGACGAACGCCTCGGCGATGGCGCGGCCGATGCCGCGGTTGCCGCCGGTCACGAGCACGACGCGAGGGGTGGGTGGCTCGGGGGTTTCACTCACGTCGGCGACGCTAGTGATTACCGCGCGGTACCCGAAATGGATCGGCCCCGCCGGGAGCGTCGACTACTCGTCGTCCTCGAGGCGGAACCCGAGCTTGAGGCCGACCTGGTAGTGCTCGACCTGGCCGTCCTTGATCTGGCCCCGGACCTGGGTGACCTCGAACCAGTCGAGGTGGCGCAGGGTCTTGCTGGCGCGCTCGATGCCGTTGTTGATGGCCTCCTCGATACCGTTCGGGGAGGTGCCGACGATCTCGGTCAGGCGGTAGGTGCGGTTGCTCATGCGCTCACCTTAGGGGTGTCCGGACGGCCGGTGGCTGCGGCGTAGGCTCGTGAACATGGCCCGCAAGGAAGCGATCGACGACGTCGTCCGCATCACCACCGCAGCGGGTAGCCGGGCCGACGACATCCGGGCCCGCCAGAAGCGCTACCTGTTGTCGATGAGCTTGCGCACGCTCTGCTTCGTGGGCGCGATCGCCGCCTCGCTCAGCGGGGTCGACTGGTTGTGGCCGATCCTCATCGTGGGTGCGCTGGTGCTGCCCTACATCGCCGTGGTCATGGCCAACGCGGCGGCCAACCTGTCCGACGGCTTCCAGCTGCGTGAGGCCGACTTCAGCCACCGCGAGCTCGAGTCCGGCCCGACCAAGCGCGAGCTCTGAGCGACCCGGGCATGGATCCCGACCTCTGCTCCGCCAAGGGTTGCCGGAACCCCGCTACCTGGCAGCTGCTCTGGAACAACCCCAAGCTGCACACGCCCGACCGCCGCAAGGTGTGGCTCGCGTGCGACGAGCACCGGGAGTCACTGTCGCAGTTCCTGGGTGCGCGCCAGTTCCTCAAGGACGTCGTGCCCCACGAGGCCGACGCGGGCGAGGCCGAGCCGTCCTGACCGGCTGAGGCGACTGACCGGCTGGGCGGTTCTCAGCCGCCGATGGCCGACATGGGCCGTGACGGCTGCAGGAACGTCGGGTCGTCGATCCCGTGGCCCGCCGCCTTGCCGCGCATGGCGACCAGCCAGCGCTCGGCGAGCTCGGCGTCGGTGGCGCCTCCGCGCATCGCGCCGCGCAGGTCGGACTCCTCGCGGGCGAACAGGCAGGTGCGGACCTGGCCGTCGGCCGTCAGCCGCACGCGGTCGCAGTCGCCGCAGAACGGGCGCGTCACCGACGCGATGACCCCGACGGTCGCGGGCCCACCGTTGACGAGGAACCGCTCGGCGGGAGCGCTCCCCCGCGGCTCCTCGGCCGGGGTCAGGACAAAGGCCGCCTCGAGGGAGGCCAGGATCTCGTCGGCCACGATCATGCCGTCGCGCGACCAGCCGTGCTGGGCGTCGAGCGGCATCTGCTCGATGAAGCGGAGCTCGTAGCCGCGCTCGAGGCACCAGCCGAGCAGCTCGGCCGCCTGGTCGTCGTTGACGCCGCGCATCAGCACGGCGTTGACCTTGACGGGACCGAGCCCGGCGGCGGCGGCACCCTCGAGGCCGGCGACCACGTCGTGCAGCCGGTCGCGGCGGGTGAGCTGGTGGAACGTCTCGCGGCGCACCGAGTCGAGGCTCACGTTGACGCGGTCGAGGCCGGCCTCGGCCAGCGCGACGGCGGTCCGGGCGAGCCCGAGGCCGTTGGTGGTCAGCGACGTCTCGACCGCGCCCAGCGGCGTCTCGATGGCCTTGGTGCGGGCGACGATGTCGACGAGCCCCCGGCGTACGAGCGGCTCACCGCCGGTGAACCGCACCTCGCGCACCCCGAGCCGCTCCACGGCGACCGTCACCAGCCGGACGACCTCGTCCTCGGTCAGCTGGTCGGAGCCAGCCATCCAGTCGAGGCCCTCGGCCGGCATGCAGTAGGTGCAGCGGAGGTTGCACTTGTCGGTCAGCGAGACCCGGAGGTCGGTCGCCACCCGGCCGTAGCCGTCCTCGAGTGGTTGTGCGAGTACCGTCACACGCCGAGTCTACGGGCGGGTGGCTGGTCGGGGGTGGGTCGACACCGTTCGGCCAGTAATCTCGGGGGGTGGGCTCCTACCGCTTCCTCCTCAGCCGGCGCTGGGCGTCGTTCGCGGTGGTCGTGGTCCTGCTGGCGGGGCTCGCGTGGTGGCTCGGCGAGTGGCAGTTCGGCCGCCTCGACGACCGTCAGGGTCGCAACGAGATCACCCGGACCAACGAGGCCCGCCCGCCCGCACCCGTCGACGAGGTCCTCGCCGCCGACCGCGACGTCGACGAGCGTGACGAGTGGCGCCGCGTCGAGGCGACCGGCACCTACGACGTCGACCACACCGTCATCGTCCGCTACCGCAGCGACGACGACGGAGCACCGGGCGTCGACGTCGTCGTGCCCCTGGTGACCGACACCGGCGTCTCGCTCGTCGTCGACCGCGGCTTCATGCCGACCGACGCCCGCTCACTCGACGTGGGCGACGTCCCCGCCCCACCCACGGGCGAGGTCACGGTGGTCGGCTGGGTGCGCGTCAACGGCACCGGCAGCAGCACGGCCGTCGACGACCTCTCGACCCGCGCCATCTCGACCGACCGGATCGGTGACGCGATCGGCCGCCCGGTCTACGACGGGTTCGTCGACGCCGTCTCCGAGGACGGCGCCCCCGTCCCCGACCTGACCCCCCGCACCCTGCCCGAGCTCGACAACGGCCCGCACTTCTTCTACGGCCTGCAGTGGTGGTTCTTCGGCGTGCTCGCGGTGTTCGGGTTCTTCTACCTGGCCTACGACGAGCGCAAGCGCGGCCCGCGCGGTGAGCGCGAGACCGGCCCGAAGCAGCCACGCCCGGTCAAGGTGCGCCAGACCAACGTGCCGGCGGAGTACCAGCGGCGCTAGGTCAGGGGCTGGACGTCAGTCGGCGAGCGCGACCGGAGCGTCGTCGGTGAAGAACTGGGTGCGGTAGAGGTCGGCGTAGAGGCCGTCACGCTCGAGGAGCTGCGCGTGGGTGCCGAACTCAATGATCTGCCCGTCGTCGAGCACCAGGATCTGGTCGGCGTTGCGGACCGTGGAGAGCCGGTGGGCGATGACGAGGGACGTGCGGCCCTCGAGGGCCGCGTCGAGGGCGCGCTGGACGGCGGCCTCGGACTCGGAGTCGAGGTGGGCGGTCGCCTCGTCGAGGACGACGATCGCGGGCGACTTGAGCAGCAGCCGCGCGATGGCGAGGCGCTGGCGCTCACCCCCGGAGAGCCGGTAGCCGCGGTCGCCGACGACGGTGTCGAGGCCGTCGGCCAGCGAGCGGACGAGGCGGGCGATCTGGGCGGCCTCGAGGGCGTCCCAGATCTCCTCGTCGGTGGCGTCGGGCCGCGCGTAGCGCAGGTTGGCACCGATGGTGTCGTGGAACATGTGGGCGTCCTGGGTGACGTAGCCGACGACGTCCTCGAGCGACTGGAGCGTCACGTCGCGCACGTCGTGGCCGCCGACGCGGACGGCACCGCCGCCGACGTCGTAGAGCCGGGCCACCAGGTGCGTGATGGTGCTCTTGCCGGCGCCCGAGGGCCCGACCAGGGCGACCATCTCGCCCGGCTGGGCGACGAAGCCGACGTCGGTGAGGACCTGGGGGCGCTCGCGGGACTCGGTGCGCGCCAGGTTCTCCAGGGAGCCGAGCGACACCTCGTCGGCGCCGGGGTAGGCGAACGAGACGTGCTCGAACTCGAGCCGGCCGGCGTCGCGGGGCAGCGCGATGGCGCCGTGCTTCTGCTTGATGAGCGAGGGCAGGTCGAGGATCTCGAAGACGCGCTCGAAGCTGACGAGCGCGGTCATCACGTCGACGCGCACGTTGGACAATCCCTGGAGCGGGCCGAGCAGGCGCAGCAGCAGGGTGGCGAGGGCGAGCAGGGTGCCGACGGTGAGGGTGCCGTCGACGGCGAGGTGGCCGCCGACGCCGTAGACGAGCGCCGTCGCCAGAGCGGGCACGAGCATCATCGAGGCCCCGAAGACGCGGGTGATGAGCGAGATCCGGATGCCGAGGTCGCGCACCCGGGCGGCCTTGGTGGCGAACAGCGCGTCCTCCTCGCCGCGGCGGCCGAAGAGCTTGAGCAGCATGGCGCCGCCGACGTTGAAGCGCTCGGTCATCACGTTGCCGAGGTCGGCGTTGCCGTCCATCTGCTGGCGGGTGAGCCCGGCGAGCCGGGCGCCGACCCACCGCGAGACGAGGAAGAGGATCGGGAACATCACCAGGCAGAGCAGGGTGACCCGCCAGCTGAGCGCGAACATCGCGATGCCGTCGACGACCACGGCGATGGAGTTGGACTCGGTGCTCGAGAGGGTGGAGGTGAAGGCCCGCTGGGCGCCGATCACGTCGTTGTTGAGCCGCGAGACGAGCGCCCCGGTCTGGGTGCGCGTGAAGAACGCCAGCGACTGTCGCTGCACGTGGCCAAAGACCTGGGTGCGCAGGTCGAAGATGAGGCCCTCGCCGATGCGCGAGGAGAACCAGCCGCCGAACACGGCGAGGACGGCGCTGAGGATGGCGGCGCCGGCCATGGCCAGCGCGAGCAGGGTGACGAGGCCGCCGTCGCCGGCGATGATGCCGTCGTCGACGATCCGCTGCACCAGCAGCGGGGTGACGATCACCATCGAGGAGTCGATGACGGTGATGGTCAGGAAGATCGCGATGAGGCGGCGGTGGGGCCGCGCGAAGCCGAACACACGGCGTACGGTCTGGCGCGAGACGCGCTTGTCGACGACGCTGCGGTCGGAGCGCAGTGACCGCCACGCGGCGGCGTTGGGAGACATGAGGGACATCGGTCCACCTCCTGTGAGGCTTGGGTGCTCGCCCCCGTCAGGAGGGCAGCAGGGCGGCGAGCTCGCGGAACCGGCGGGCCTGGGCCTCCCGCTCGAGTCGACGTTGGGTGTCGAGGTCGTGGCGGGCGGCGCCGAGGATCAGCGTCTTGGTCTCGCGGACCGCACCGGCCATCGGTGCGGTGAGGGCGCCGACGAGGTCGGCCAGGCGGGCGTCGAGCGAGTCGGCGGGTACGGCGTCGAGGGCGAAGCCGATGCGCACCGCTTCGTCGGCGCCCACGTTGCGCGCCGTGGTGCAGATCTCCAGCGCCCTCGGGTAGCCAACCGCCTCGACCAGCGGTTTTGTTCCCGTGAGGTCGGGGACGAGGCCGAGCGCGGCCTCCTTCATGCAGAAGTAGGCGTCGTCGGCGGTCAGGATCAGGTCGCACGACAGCGCGAGCTGGAAGCCGGCCCCGATGGCGTAGCCGTGGACGACCGCGATCGAGACGAACCGCGGGTCGCGCAGCCAGGTGAAGCCCTGCTGGTAGTCGTCGATCGTCGCCGAGATCTCGTCGTCGGAGCGGGCCAGCAGGTCAGCCACGCTCTCCTGGCCGTCGCCGCCGCCGGGCGTCAGCAGCGTGCGGTCGAGTCCGGCCGAGAAGGTCGCCCCCGCGCCACGCAGCACGACGACCCGGACCTCGTCGGGCAGCTGGGCGCCGATCGCGGCCAGGGTGCGCCACATCGTCGGCGTCTGGGCGTTGCGCGCCTCGGGCTTGTCGAGGGTGATCGTGGCGACGACGCCGTCGACCTCGTAGCGCAGGCGGGCGGCGGCGAGCTGGTCGGCCGTGATCGTGCCGGTCGTGGTGCTGGTCATGCGGCGAGTCTAGGGAGGGGCACCGACAACCCTTGACCTCAACCTCGCTTTAACTTGCAGGCTGGACGGACATCCCACGAAGGAACCGATCCCACAGGAGGACGGAATGCCCGTCGCACTCGTCACCGGAGGCTCGGCCGGACTCGGCCGCGCCCTCGTCCACACGCTCGACCAGCAGGGCTGGACCGTCGTCACCGACGGCCGCGACCCCGCGCGGCTCGCCGGGGCGGTGGCCGGCCTCGGGGCCGTCGTGCCGGTCCCGGGCGACGTCGCCGACCCCGACCACCAGGAGGCCCTGGCCCGCGAGGTCGCGTGGCTCGGCCGCCTCGACCTGCTGGTCCACAACGCCAGCACCCTCGGTCCGCTCCCCCTGCGGCCGCTCCGCGAGCTGACCGCCGACGACCTGCTCACCACGTGGCGGACCAACGCCGCGGCGCCGGTCGCCCTGACCCGGCTCGTCCTCCCCCAGCTGCGCGTCGCCGCAGGCGTCGTCCTGTCGCTCTCGAGCGACGCGGCGGTCGAGCACCACGAGACCTGGGGGGCCTACGCCGCCGGCAAGGCCGCGCTCGACCACCTGACCCTCACGCTCGGCGTCGAGGAGGGGCTGATGGCCTACGCCGTCGACCCCGGCGACATGCGCACCACCATGCACCAGGACGCCTTCCCCGGCGAGGACGTCTCGGACCGTCCGACCCCGGAGTCGGTGGTGCCGTCGCTGCTGGCGCTGCTCGCCGCCCGGCCGCCGTCGGGTCGCTACCGGGCCTCGGCCTGGGCCGTCGCCGAGGTGCCGGCATGACGCTGCTGACCGAGACCCCGACCACCACGTTCACGGCGCCGGACGTCGCGCCGTCGCCCGCCGAGGCCCGTGGCCAGCGCCGCGACGCCACCCGGCTGCTCGTCGCCCGGCCCGACGGCACCACCCACGCGGCCTTCCACGACCTCGCGGACCACCTGCACGCCGGCGACCTCGTGGTCGTCAACAACTCGGCCACCGTCGCCGGGCAGGTCGACGCCCGGTCCACCCGGCACGGTGCCGTCGTCGTGCACGCCGCCGCACCGCTCGACGACGGCACCTGGGTCGTCGAGGTGCGCACCGCGCCCGACGCCGCCCGGGCCGTCCTCGACGCCCAGGCCGGTGACCGACTGACGCTCCCCCTCGACGGCGACGGGGCGACCCTCGACCTGATCGCGGCCTACCCGCCCGACGGGTCGTCCCCCACCGGGTACGGCAACCGGCTCTGGCGCGCCCGGGTGACCGGCGACCTCCACCGGACCATGGCGCGGCACGGGCGGCCGATCTCCTACGGCTACCTCGACCGCACCTACCCCCTCGACGCCTACCAGACGATCTTCGGCACCCGACCCGGCTCCGCCGAGATGCCGTCGGCTGCCCGGCCCTTCACCACCGGGCTCGTCACCCGGCTCGTCTCGCGCGGCGTCGGCGTCGCCCCGGTCACGCTCCACACCGGCGTCTCCTCACAGGAGGCCGGCGAGGCGCCGCAGCCCGAGCGCTTCGAGGTCACCGACGCCACGGCGCGCGCCGTCAACGCGGTGCGGGCGGGCGGGGCCGGGTCGTGGCCGTCGGTACGACGGTCACCCGCGCCCTGGAGTCCGCCGTCGCGCCCGACGGGCGGGTGGTGGCGGCGTCCGGCTGGACCTCACGCGTCGTGACGCCGGGCGACCCGCCGCGGGTCGTGACCGGGCTCGTCACCGGCTGGCACGACCCCGCCGCCTCGCACCTGCTGCTGGTCGAGGCCGTCGCGGGTCGAGAGCTCACGCAGTCGGCGTACGACGCGGCGGTGGCGGGTGGCTACCTGTGGCACGAGTTCGGCGACGCGGCGCTGTTGCTGCCCGACGTCGGCTGAGGTCAGGCAGAGGTCAGGCAGAGGTCAGGCCAGCGACACCAGGTCGGCGTAGTCCTCGCTCCACAGGTCCTCGTCGCCGTCGGGGAGAAGCAGGACCCGGTCGGGCTCGAGCGCGCGGACGGCGCCCTCGTCGTGGGTGACCAGGATGATCGCGCCCTCATAGCTGCGGATCGCGCCGAGGACCTCCTCGCGGGAGGCCGGGTCGAGGTTGTTGGTGGGCTCGTCGAGGAGCAGCACGTTGGCGCTCGAGACGACCAGGGAGGCCAGGGCCAGCCGGGTCTTCTCACCACCGGACAGCACCGCCGCCGGCTTGGACGCGTCGTCGCCGGAGAAGAGGAACGAGCCCAGCACCGAGCGGGCCTCGGTGTCGGTGAGCTGTGGCGCGGCCGACTGCATGTTCTCGAGCACGGTGCGGGAGGTGTCGAGGGTCTCGTGCTCCTGGGCGTAGTAGCCCAGCTTGAGCCCGTGGCCCGGGATGACTGCGCCGGTGTCGGACTGGTCGACGCCGCCGAGGATGCGCAGCAGGGTGGTCTTGCCCGCTCCGTTGAGACCGAGGATGACGACGCGCGAGCCGCGGTCGATGGCGAGGTCGACGTCGGTGAAGACCTCGAGCGAGCCGTAGGACTTCGACAGCTCCGAGGCCGTGAGCGGGGTCTTGCCGCAGGGGGCCGGCGACGGGAACTTGATCTTGGCGACCTTGTCGGCCGCGCGCTCGCCCTCGAGGCCGGCCATGATCTTCTCGGCGCGCTTGAGCATCGACTGCGCGGCGACCGCCTTGGACGCCTTGGCGCGCATCTTGTTGGCCTGGTCGGTGAGCGTCTTGGCCTTGTTCTCGGCGTTGGACCGCTCGCGCTTGCGGCGCTTCTCGTCGGTCTCGCGCTGGGTCAGGTAGAGCTTCCAGCCCATGTTGTAGAGGTCGATGACCCCGCGGTTGGCGTCGAGGTGGAAGACCTTGTTGACGGTCTCCTCGAGCAGCGCGTTGTCGTGGCTGATCACGATGAACCCGCCGTGGTGCTGCTTGAGGAAGTCGCGCAGCCAGACGATCGAGTCGGCGTCGAGGTGGTTGGTCGGCTCGTCGAGGATGAGCACCTCGGCGTCGGAGAACAGGATGCGCGCGAGCTCGACCCGGCGGCGCTGGCCGCCCGAGAGCGTCCGGAGCGGTTGGTTGAGGATGCGCTCCTCGATGCCGAGGGAAGCGGCGATCGTCGCGGCCTCGGACTCGGCGGCGTAGCCACCGCCGGCCTGCATCTCGTCGGTGGCCCGCGTGTAGCGCTTCATGCCCTTCTCGCGCTGCTTCGGGTCGTCGGAGCCCATCAGCTCCTCGGCCTCACGCATCCGGCGTACGACGGCGTCGAGGCCGCGCGCCGACAGGATGCGGTCGCGCGCGAGGACGTCGGGATCGCCGGTGCGCGGGTCCTGCGGGAGGTAGCCCACCTCGCCGGTCCGCGTGACGGTGCCGCCGGCGGGCACGGCCTCGCCCGCGAGGATCTTGGTGAGGGTGGTCTTGCCGGCGCCGTTGCGTCCGACGAGGCCGACCTTGTCGCCCGCGGCGACCCGGAAGGTGACGTCCTCCATGAGGAGCCGGGCACCGGCCCGGACCTCGAGCTGGTGAGCGGTGATCATGGTCCCCCGATTCTAGGGACGCCGGGCCCCTCCCACCCCATCGGCGCCGACCCCAGGGCCCCGACGTGACAGAGCGCACGTGGCCTACATTGCCGTCATGCGCTTCAACCCCAAGGCCCGCCTCGACAGCAGCCGCGTCAGCGACGCCGGACGGGGCTCCGGTGGCGGTGGCCTCGGTGGCGGCGGCAGCCGGCTCCCCATCCCCGGCGGCGTCGCCGGTGGCGGCGGCGTCATCGGCGTCATCGTCGTGGTCGTCTTCATCGCGATCCAGCTGTTCTCCGGCAGCGGTGGCGGCGGCGGGCTCGGCGGGGGCACCGGCGGCGGGGGGCTCGACGCGAGCCGGTTCAGCGACACCGGCCGCTACGCCTCCTGCAAGACCGGCGCCGACGCCAACAAGAGCGCCGACTGCGCCCGGGTCGCGGTCGAGAACTCGCTGCGCGACTTCTGGGGCGACACCCTCGGCGACGAGTTCACGCCCGTCGACCAGGTCGTGACGTTCGAGGGCAGCATCGGGACCGGCTGCGGCGGCGCCGACTCGTCGGTCGGGCCGTTCTACTGCCCGTCCGACCAGCGCATCTACCTCGACTCCGGCTTCTTCGACGAGGTCCTCGAGCGCCAGCTCGGCGGCCCCGACGGCGGGTTCGTCGAGCCCTACGTGCTCGCCCACGAGTACGGCCACCACATCTCCAACCTGATCGGCACGATCGGCAACGTGAAGGGCGACACCGGCCCCCAGAGCAGTGGCGTGCGCCTCGAGCTCCAGGCCGACTGCTTCGCCGGCATGTGGGCGAGGTCGGCCACCGAGACCGAGGACGCTGACGGCAACGTGCTCTTCGCCGAGCTCAACCAGCAGGACATCGACCTGGCCCTCGAGGCGGCCGCGGCCGTGGGCGACGACCGCATCCAGAAGAAGACGACCGGCCAGGTCGACTCCGAGACCTGGACCCACGGCTCGGCCGCCAACCGCCAGAAGTGGTTCGGCATCGGCTTCGAGCAGGGATCGCTCGACGCCTGCGACACGTTCTCGGTGGACAAGGTCTGAGCCGACCTCACCAGCCGAGCAGGGCCTCCACGTGGGGTGCCTGCCGCTGCAGCGCCCGGAGGTAGGGCGCCACGGCGGGGTGCCGGTACTTCCCGGCGAGCGCACCCTCGCCGCCCGCGACCCGCGCCAGCGCCCACTCGGCCCGGCCGAAGGCCGTGTAGACCGCGGTGATCCGGGCGCCGAGCAGCACGTCGTCGACGGCCGCCACGCCGTCGGGCAGACCCATCAGGTAGGCGTCGAGGAGCGGCTCGAACTCCTCACGGGCCGTGAGCGAGAAGTAGCCGAGGTCGCCGCCCACGGGCCCGACGCCCAGCGTCGCCCAGTCGATCGCGACGGCGTCGTCGCCCTGCCGGCCCGGGATGTTGTCGTGTGACGGGTCGCCGTGCTGCGGCACCTGGGGCAGCGCGTCCAGCAGCGAGAGGAACTCGCCGCGCCGCGTCCAGAGGTGGTCCGCGACGTCGGCGGCGGTGGTCCGCGCCAGGGTGCGCCACCCGCCGGCCCGGTGCTCGGTGCGCGCGAGGCGCTGCCGGAGCTGGTCGACGGTCAGGAACCGGGGCCGCGCGAGGTTGCTGCCGGCGAACCGACCGAGGGCGACCGCCACGAACAGCCCGCTCAGCGCGGCGTCCTCGACCCACTCGCGGGTGATGGTGATGCCGTGGTCGTCCTCCTCCACGGCAGCGGTCACCGCGCGGAGCCCCGAGGTGGTCGTCGCGATGCCGGTGTCGAGCACGTCGGCCTCGCGCCGCCAGTAGGCGAAGTGGGTGCGGTCCGACAGCTCGGCGGGGTCGCGCGGCGACGGCGCGCCGAGCCGCTTCACGACGACGGGCTGCTCGCCGTAGGCCGTCCGCCACACGCCCACGGTGGACGCACCGGCGCCACGGGGCAGGGCGTGCCACCCCGGGTCGGGCTCCCACATGCTGCGGACGCTACTGGACCCGCGGCGGCAGACGGTGGAGCCGGACGTCCGCCAGCGCGCCGTCGTGCGCCGTCAGGGTCAGGTAGGTGCAGTGCGGCTGCTGCCGGCGGTCGGTCGGGGAGCCGGGGTTGAGCAGCCGGAGGCCGCGCGGCGTGACGGTGTCCCACGGGATGTGGCTGTGGCCGAACACGAGCACGTCGGCGTCGGGGTAGGCCGCATCGCACCGGGCCTCGCGACCCTGCTTGCCACCGGTCTCGTGCACGACCGCGAACCGGACACCGCCCAGCTCGGCCGTCGCGACCTCGGGCAGCCGGGCGCGCAGGTCGGGGCCGTCGTTGTTGCCGACCACGCCCACCAGGCGTCGCGCCCGCGCCTCGAGCCGGTCGAGCGTCGCCAGGTCGACCCAGTCGCCCGCGTGGACCACGACGTCGGCCTCGTCGACGCGCTCCCACACCTCGGCGGGCAGGTCGCGGGCCCGCTTGGGCAGGTGGGTGTCGGCTAGGACGAGCACGTGGGTCACGCGTTGGTCACCTCGACCTGGAGCGCGGTCGCGTCGAGCACCGCCTGCTCCAGCACGCCGCGTCGCGGGTCGGGCACCGCGAGCCACGGCGCCACCACCGTGACGCCGCCGAGCCGCGTGTCGGCGAGCACCTCCTCGACCGCGCCGTGGTCGCCACCGGTCACCAGAGGCCCGTGGAGCGTGCCGAGGATCCGCGCGGCGTGGTCGGCTGCGGCCTCGTAGGCCTGGCGCGCCTGGTTGTCACGCCGTCGGGCGAACCGCTGCTGCGACTGGCCGCCGGCCTTGGTGCGGCCCTGCACGTGCCGCCGCCCGGTCTTGGACTCCCCCGTCGTCGTGCCGGCCATCCGCGCCATCGCGAAGCCGCCCTTGCGCACGAGCAGCACGCCCCAGTCACCGGGCACGGACGCCGCGGCGCCGAGCCCGTCGGCGGTCGCCGGGCCGTCGTACGACGTCGCGAACGGCAGTCGCGCCGTGAAGGTCGACCCGTCGTCCGCAGTGCCGGAGAGCGCGCCGTCGGTGACGGCGTAGGAGGTCGCGCCGTGGCTGCGCTCGAAGTTGTCGACCCAGCGCGGCCAGCGCGCGGGCGGGACGAGGACGACGGGCACGACTGCACCGTAGTCGGCGTCAGGCGACCGGCCCGCCCGGCAGGCTCAGCGTCCAGTAGCCGCAACGGTCGCGCTCGACGTGCTCCACGCCGTTCTCGTCGACCCACGTCCACTCGTCGACCGGGGCGACGCCGGGCTCCCGGCGCCAGCCGAGCCGGCGGCA
>NZ_JAURVJ010000085.1 GCF_030655615.1 Nocardioides sp. | reverse complement strand
CCGTCGACCGCGCCGCCCGCCGCTTCGGCTCGGCCGCCGTGGGGCCCGCGTCGCTGCTCGGGCGGGCCGCCGGCCGGTGACTGCGGCGGGGCTCCGGCGTGGCTCCGATGGAAGGTCGCGAAATCCCACCCCAACGATTTTCTGGTCCCGCCTACCGTGACGCCGACCTCCTGCCTAGACTTGGCCCACCACGTGTTGTATGGCGACCACCTGGAGGATCCGGTGCCACTCTCCGAAGAGGAGCTGCGACTGCTCGAGCAGATGGAGCGCGCCCTCGTCGAGGAGGACCCCAAGTTCGCCTCCACCCTGCGCGGCACGGCGATGCGCACCAGCGCCCGACGCCGCGGCATCATCGCCGGCTTCGTCTTCGCCCTCGGCATCACGCTGCTCTTCGTCGGTGTCCTGACGCAGTGGTACGTCGGCATCGCCGGCTTCGTCCTCATGCTCGGCTCCGCCACCCTCGCCCTGAGCACGGTCCGCAGCCGCCAGGCTGCAGCCGCCGACCCCCGGGGCGGCACCGCCCACCCGTCGGGCCTCACGTCGTTCGACGGCGGCCGCCGTACCCGCCGCTCGCGCGGCCGCTCGAGCAGCAGCCGCGCCCCGTTCATGGAGCGCATGGAGACCCGCTGGCGCAAGCGCCGCGAGGGCGGCGGCTTCTAGTTCGTCCCGCCGGGCGTCGATCACGTCCTGGCGGTGAGGATGCCCGGGCCAGGTGGTCCGGGCTGTTTGTGTCGGGTGGCCGCTCGACCTCTGTCCCGCCGGGGGAGGGGCCGGAGTTTCGGCGCACAAGGTGGAGAATCTCCGCTCCAGCGGTGAATCTCCACCGCGTCCGCCGGGCCGGCAAGGTTCTCGGACGGATCTCCCGGTTCTGGTAAGAAGTTTCGGCCCAGAAGGAGGAGAACCTCCGCTTCAGCGGTGAATCTCCACCTCCTGCACCGAATCTCCTACAGCACCTCGGACCGCCCACCCACGAGCTCAGGCTCACCGGCACCAGCGCCTGAGCCGGCACCCTCGAGCTCGGACGGCCGTCTCCGCTGGGCGACCGAGACCGGCAGCCAGGTGGCGCGGCGGCGTACGCGGGGGGTGGCGCCGGCGGCGAGGGCGTCGCAGCAGAGCAGGACGTCGTCGCGCAGGGCGCCGGGCTCCACGGTGTGGCGGCGTGAGTAGCGCAGCCGCTCGAGGTGGTCGACGACGCGGTCGAGGGCGGCGACGGCGTCGGGGGCGAGGTCGGGGCCGTGGGCGGGGCGCTCGTCGGTGTCGCCGACGTGGCCGAACCAGCCGACGACGAGGTCGCGGGTCTCGCGGGGGGAGCGTCCCTCGGGCCAGGTGCGACCCAGGTCGCGGGCGGTCGCGCGAAGCTCTGCCCACGCCGACTCGGGTCCGCCGGCGAGGCGGCGCTCGCGCTGCCGGCGGCGCAGGCTGCGGGGGAGCAGGAGCAGCAACACGACGAGCAGCAGACCGGCGGCCACCGCCAGGACGGTCAGCCAGGGGAACGACGACCCGGTGTCACCGGCGTCCGCGGTGGTCTCGGGCAGGTCGGGCCGGCCGGTGGGGACGCTGGCCGAGGGGGCGGTCGGCCGGGTGGTCGGCTCGCGGGTCTCCTCGGACTGCGCCGTCGTGGTCGGGATGACGTTGTCGATGGGGCGCTCGGCGTAGGACGGCACCTCGGCGTTGCTGACACGGGAGGCCGGCGTGGGGTCGAAGAGAACCCAGCCGGCGCCGGGGAAGAAGAGCTCGACCCAGGCGTGCAGGTCGTCGGAGGTGTAGACGTAGGTGTTCTCCCGGCTGGACTCTCCGGTCGGCTTGAGGAAGCCGACGGCGACGCGGGCGGGGATGCCGAGGGTGCGGGCCATGACGCCCATCGCGGCGGCGTACTGCTCGCAGTAGCCCTGGCGCCCGGTCTTGCTGTCGGGGTCGAGGAAGTCGACGAGCTGGTCGCTGCCGACGCCGCCGCCGGGATCGGTCGGCAGCTTGTAGGTGAACCCGCCGGTCTCGCGGAAGAACTGGTTGAGCAGCACCGCCCGCTGGAAGTCGCTGGTGGCGCCGCTGGTCGCCTCGATCGCGTAGTTCCTGATCTCCGCGGGGAGGTCGTCGGGCAGCTCGGTCATCTCCTCGCCGACGACGGTGTCCGTCGCGTTGAGCTGGAGCAGCCGGGAGTCGTCGTAGGTCGGCAGGGCGGCCGTCATGGAGTAGTCGAGCCCGGCGGTGTCGAGGTCGTCGTCGCTGGCCAGGAAGTCCATCGTGGCGACGTCGTAGCGCCAGTCGCCGTCGGCGGAGATGTCGCTGATCGGGGCCTGGGTCGGGAGCCACCGCGACTTGAACTGGTCGGCGACCTCGACCTGGTAGTCGACCTCGTCGAGGCTGACCAGCGGTGCCTCGACGCCCTCGAGGGGCGGGATGCCGCCCTGGGCCAGGTTGGCGGTCGGCACCTTGCGGTCGCCGGCGCTCCACTCGTTGTCGGTGAAGCGGTTGAGCACCGAGATGCGCAGGTGGTCGGGCGACGGGTCGTCGGTGGTGACGGTGACCAGGTCGGTCTTGTCGCCGCGCACCAGGTCCTGGCGCAGGTCGACCATCGGGTTGGTGACCTCGATGTCGCCGTCGCCACCGTTGCCGGGACCGACGTCGAAGACCGAGAAGCTGAGGGTCGGCACCGCCAGCGGCACGAGTACGGCGGCCGCCGTCGCGATGGCGCCGATCGCCACGGCGCTGGCGCGCACGGAGTCGCTGAGGCGGCGGATCGGCGCGGTGCTGCCGTCGAGCGAGCGGCCCCACCGCGAGAGGTGCTCCTCCTCCTGGAGGAAGAGCAGCAGGAGGAACCCGGTCGCGGTCGCGGCGAAGACCCACCAGGACAGGCCGCGGTCGATGAGGCTGATCGGCACGCTGTAGACGGTGAGCAGCGGGAGGCCGGCGAGCGGCACGCGACGCAGGGTTGCGGCACACAGGTCGACGAGGACCATCGCGATGAACCCGCCGACGACGAGCAGCGGCTGCACCGAGATCGTGTCGGAGGTCGGGACCGGCGAGGCGTAGGTGTTGGCGGCGTCGACGGCGTCGGAGAGCATCGTGCGGAACGCGTCGCCGGGGTAGGGGCGGGAGGAGACGACGAGACAGGTCGTCACCCCGCCCACGGCCAGCTGGGCCACGACGACCAGGACGCCCGGCAGCCGTCGCCAGCGGGCGACGGCTCCGGTGACCGCCACCGCGACCCCGACGAGGATCAGCGCGACGAGGAAGCGGCCCGACATCGTGGTGAAGCCGCGCCAGGACCACATCGCGGCCCAGGTCGTGGCCGCCGCGGCGGCAGAGAAGCGGACGTGGGAGGCGAGGGCCGCCCGGTCTCGCTGGCGGACGCTGCTCACGAGACGACCGCCGGAGCAGGAGTGGTGGGTCCCTCGGCGGCGGCGCCGGGGTTGCGGACGGGGCCGCGCGACGACGAGCGTCCGAGGTCGTCCCAGACCGACTCGAGCCGGTCGCGCGGTCCGAGGGTGACCGCCCGCCAGCCGGCGCGGGCAAGGAACGGCGCGGCGCCGCCGGTGCCGGCGTGGGGACCCGACCACGCGTCGACGTCGAGCGCGATCGCGAGGGCCGAGGAGGTGTGGTGGACGATCCGGCGCAGCGCGGGGGCGTCGGCCTGGTCGACGGCGCCGAGGACGGCAACGGTCAGCCCGCCGTGGGCCTGCTCGCCCATCCAGGACGTGTCGAGGCGGTCACGGGCGTCGAGCTGGACGACCGCCAGCGCCTCGAGGAGCGGGCGCGCGTTGAGGTCGGCGTCGCGCACGTGCCACTGGCCACCGCCGGCCGCGGCGGATCCGGCGGCGTCCTCACCGGCGGCGGTGACGAGCCTGACCTGGAAGCCGCGGTGGGACAGGTGGACCGCCACCGACGCGGCGGCCGCGACGGCGGCCTCGAGCGAGGACGCGATGCCCTGGCCGCGGTGGGCGAGCAGCCGGTTGTCGAGCAGGATCGTCGCGCGCGACTGCCAGGGCTGCTCCTCGCGCCGGACCATGAGCTCGCCGGTGCGGGCCGAGCTGGGCCAGTGGACCCGGCGCAGGTCGTCGCCTTGGCGATAGTCGCGGACGGTGACGTCCTCGGCGGACCCCATCGCGAAGGCCCGCGGCCGGTTGTCACCGGAGCCGGTCCAGCCGCCGCCGAGCGGGATCGCCGAGAGCGGCACGGTCCGCGGGGTGACGACGAGCGGGACGGTCATCCGGAAGGCGCGGCCGAGCTCGACGAGCCCGAACGCGTCGCCGACGCGGACCGTCATCGGCCCGATCTCGAAGCGCCCGCGGACGTCGGAGCGCACCTGGTAGGTCACCTGTCGCCGCCAGCCGTGGCCGATGCCGTCGAGCACGAACCGCGGGCGGGTGCCGAGCACGTAGGGGACGTGGTCCTCGAGCAGCAGCACACCGCTCGGGGTGCGGCCCTCGTTGGTGAGCGCCAGGTTGACCCGCGCGGGCTGGCCGGCGGTGACCAGCTGCGGGGTGACGGTGCGGACCAGGGCCAGGCGGTAGCGCGAGCGCCCCAGCACCAGCGCGGTGGCCAGCGGGAGCGCGACCACGAGGACGCCGACGCGGGTCAGGGCGGGCTGGCCGAGCAGCACCGCGCAGACGATCGCGGTGATGCCGGCGGCCAGGAACGCCCGCCCGCGAACGGTCAGGCCGGAGAGTGCCTCACGCACGATGACGCGAGCCCGGCGGACCGGCAGGCGCGGACGAGGGCGGCGGCGCGGTCGGCCCGCCCTGCGGGCTCGGGACCGGTACGCCGGCCAGGATCGCGTCGAGGATGGACGCCGTCGTGCGGCCCGTCATCGCGGCCTCGACGCTTGGCAGCAGCCGATGCGCCAGCACCGGGCGCGCGAGCAGCTGGACGTCGTCGGGCAGCACGTAGTCGCGGCCCTGGATCGCCGCATGGGCCTTGGCCGCCCGCACCAGGTGGAGCGTCGCGCGCGGCGAGGCACCCAGGACCAGGTCGTCGGTGCGGCGGGTGGCGCCGGTCAACGCGACGACGTACTGCTGGATGGCGGGAGAGACGTAGACCTGGTTGACGATGCTGCTGAGCTTGCGGATCTCGCCGGCGTCGGTGACGGCCTCGAGGTCGTCGAGCGGACGCGAGTAGGTGTGGCTGTTGAGCATGGCGATCTCGGCGGCCTCGACGGGATAGCCGATCGACACCCGGGCCATGAACCGGTCGCGCTGCGCCTCGGGGAGGGCGTAGGTGCCCTCCATCTCGATCGGGTTCTGCGTCGCGATCACCATGAACGGTGCCTCGAGCTCGTAGGTGTTGTTGTCGACGGTGACCTGACGCTCCTCCATGCACTCGAGGAGGGCCGACTGGGTCTTGGGCGAGGCCCGGTTGATCTCGTCGCCGACCACGATGTTGGCGAAGACGCCGCCGGGGCGGAACTCGAACTCGCGGGTGTTCTGGTTGAAGATCGACACCCCCGTCACGTCGGACGGCAGCAGGTCGGGCGTGAACTGGATGCGCCGCACCGAGCAGTCGATGCTGCGGGCCAGGGCCTTGCTGAGCATCGTCTTGCCGACGCCGGGCACGTCCTCGATGAGCAGGTGCCCCTCGGCCAGCAGCACCACCAGGGCGGACTGGACGACGTCGGGCTTGCCCTCGATCACCCGCTCGATGTTGCGGCGGATCGCTCCCACCACACGGGCCAAGGTCTCGAGGTCAGCCGAAGCGGCGCTCGTTGTCTCCACGTCTCCGAGGTCCTTCCGTGACCCGTCCTTCACTGCCACCACCGTAGGGCGTGCGCGCAACTTATGACGTCGAGCGGCTCCTCGTCTGACTCCCGGCGTCACGTTTTGGTTGCGGCTCGGGCCTCCTCGGGGTCCGGACCGCCGGGAGGGAGCGCCGTGGCGCGCGGGGGAGGAATCGGGAGGAATGTGGTTGACGGTGGAGCAAAGTGGCGTAGTGTGGAGGAAAGTGGAGCAACCGAGCAGTGCGGTGGTGCGAGATGGCTGAGACAGGAGGTGCCCGATGCGCTTCATGGGCACGTTCCGGCCGAAGCTGGACGAGAAGGGCCGCCTCTTCCTGCCTGCCAAGTTCCGCGACCGCCTCGCCGAGGGGGTCGTGGTGACCCAGGGCCAGGAGAAGTGCCTGGTCGTCTGGCCCCCCGAGGTCTTCGACGTCGAGGCCGACAAGGCCGCCGAGCGGTCGATGACCGACAAGGCCGCCCGCGGCTACCAGCGGATGTTCTTCTCCGGCGGCGACGAGGTGGTGCCCGACAAGCAGGGGCGCGTCTCCATCGCGGCCGGCCTGCGGGACTACGCCGGGCTCGACCGCGACGTGGTCGTCATCGGCGTCCGCAACCGCCTCGAGATCTGGAACCCCCAGTCCTGGGACGACTACCAGGCCGCCGAGATCCAGCGCTTCGCCGACCTCGACGAGTCCGACTAGCCCCCACGCCCCACTGCGCCCCACCAGCTCGACCAGCTCGACCAGCAGCACCACAACTCGACAACGGATCCGTAGGACGAGGTCTCTGCCCGCTCCTGCTCGCCGCCGTCTGGGACACCTTCCCCGGCCCCAGAAAGCAGCGCTTCCCCATGACCTCACGCCCCCCGGCACCGAGGTGGCCGGAGCGGGCGGGACCTGGCCCTACGGATCCACCGCACCACCGAGCACCACCGAGCACCACCGAGCACCACCCGGCACCGCCCGGCACCACCCGGCACCACCCGGCACCACCTCTTCCCTGCTCCACCACGCACCACCAACCATCTGGGGTCGAACCGATGAGCACCGCACCCGCCTCCCGCGCCGAGGTGGTGAGTCCCGCCGACCGGCGGGTCCGCCACCAGGCCCGCGACGCCGCCGTGCTCATGACGTTCTCCCTGGGGATGTCGTTGCTGTTCGCCGCGGCGTTCCTGCTGCTGGCCGGGCTGGGACGCTGAGGTGCCCCGCCCCCAGCACGACCCGGTGCTCCTCGACCGGGTCGTGGCCCTCCTGCAGCCCGCCCTCGACCACGAGGGCTCCGTCCTCGTCGACGCGACGCTGGGCCTCGGCGGCCACTCCGAGGCCGTCCTCGCCCGCTGCGGCCTCGCCCGGGTGATCGGCATCGACCGCGACCCCCAGGCCCTCGATCTGGCCCGCGAGCGGCTCGCGCCCTACGGCGGCCGCTTCACCGCCGTGCACGCCGTCTACGACGAGCTCCCCGACGTCATGGCCGACCTCGGCCTCGCCGCGGTCGACGGCGTCCTCTTCGACCTCGGCGTCTCCTCGATGCAGCTCGACGTCCCCGAGCGCGGCTTCGCCTACGCCGTCGACGCGCCCCTCGACATGCGGATGGACGGCAGCACCGGACCGACCGCGGCCGACGTCCTCAACACCTACAGCGCCGGTGAGCTCACCCGGGTGCTCCGCGACTTCGGCGAGGAGAAGTTCGCCCGCAAGATCGCCGGCGCCGTCGTCCGCCGCCGCGAGACCACGCCGTTCACCACGAGCGCCGCCCTCGTCGAGCTGCTCTACGACGAGATCCCGGCCCCCGCACGGCGGACCGGCGGACACCCCGCCAAGCGCACCTTCCAGGCCCTGCGGATGGAGGTCAACGACGAGCTCGCCGTGCTCCGCCGGGCCATCCCCGCCGCGATCGACGCGATCGCCGTCGGCGGCCGCGTCGTCGTCGAGTCCTACCACTCGCTCGAGGACCGCATCGTCAAGCAGGCCTTCGTCGCCGTCACCCGCAGCGAGCTGCCGCCCGACCTGCCGTTCGTGCCCGAGGGCAGCGAGCCGGCGCTCCGGCTCGTCACCCGCGGCGCCGAGAAGGCCGACGCGACCGAGACCGCCGCCAACCCCCGCGCCGCCTCCGTCCGCCTCCGCGCGGTCGAGCGTCTCCGCAGCGCGACCCGCCCCACCCGACCCGGAAGAGGAGCCGCATGAGCAGCACCGCCCCCCAGCGCCGTCCGGCGGTCTCCCGCGCCCGATCGGCGCCGCACCTAGCGGGCGCCGCCCTCGACCGCGCGCGGCTCGCCGTCGTGCCCCGGCTGCGCAGCCGGGCGCCCCGGGTGCCGTTCGTGATGCTGGTCAGCCTGCTGCTGCTCACCGGCGTCGTCGGACTCCTCCTCTTCAACACCTCGATGCAGCAGGCGTCGTTCACCGCCTCGCGGCTCGAGGACGAGGCGTCGGTGCTCGCCGCCCGCGAGCAGGCGCTCACCACCGAGCTCGACGCGCTGCGCAACCCCGACCGGCTCGGCCGGGCGGCCTGCCAGAACGGCATGGTCATGGGCCCGCCGGCCGCGTTCCTCGACGTCACCACCGGACGGGTCACCGGCAGCCCCGTCGCGGCCGTCGCCGCACCGTGCCTCGGCGCCCCGATCGCCAAGAAGCCGGCCCGCTAGTGGCCACGCGCAAGCCGCCGCTCCGCCGACCGGCCGGACCCACCCGCAGGCCCGCAGCCCGCAGGCCGGCGGCCCGCAGG
>NZ_JAURVJ010000081.1 GCF_030655615.1 Nocardioides sp. | reverse complement strand
GGGGCAGGGCGATGGTCTGCTCAGCGACGCGGAACGCCTTCCACACCTGGACCTCGAGCCTGACCACGCGGGCGTAGAGGCGCGGGAGCCGGTGCCGCAGCTCCAACGCCTTGCCGAGGTAGGCGAGCCCGCCGTCGGAGGTCATCACCAACGACAGCGCCAGGTCGAGGGCGGCGTACTCCCCGACCATCGGGGCACCCGGGCCGGCGAGGTGGAGGGCGGGCTCGACCATCGGGTCCAGCAGGTCGGCGGTCTCGGCGGCGTCAGCGCCGTTGACCGAGGCCCAGTCCAGGACCGCGTTGAGCTTGTTGACCTCGGCCCGGCTGGTCTCGACGCAGGCACCTCGGACCGACTCGAGCAGCGGGTCGCTGCTCGCAGTTGTGGTGGTCCGGCGGGTGCTGGGCATGGTCCGATTCTAGAGGCGACCACCGACAATTCGATGGTGCGTTCGAAGTCGCCGTGGCTCGGTCGACGCACCGGCTGCGGGGGTCTCGCCGAGGGCTCGCCCGGCTCGACCACGGTGGGGACCGGTCGGCGTACAGCCCGAGTCGACCTACAGGTAGAGGCCGGCCGACTCGTCGGCGAGGCGGTCGGCAGCGACGGCGTGGACGTCGCGCTCGCGCATGACGACGTAGGTCTCGCCGTGGACCTCGACCTCGGACTTGTCGTCGGGGTCGAAGAGCACGCGGTCGCCGACCTCGACGGAGCGCGCGTGGGGGCCGACGGCGGCGACGAGGGCCCAGGCGAGGCGGCGGGCGCCCATGGCCGCGGTGGCGGGGATGACGATGCCTCCGGAGGAGCGTCGCTCGCCGGCCTCGCGGTCGAGCTCGCAGAGGATCCGGTCGTGCAGCATCTTGATCGGCTGCTTGTCAGCCATCTCGAGCACTCAGCGGGTGACGCGGCGCAGCACGACGATCACGACGATCGCACCGACGACCCCGCCGACGGTCTTGAGGATGTTGTCGGTGCGCGGCTCGCCCGTGGTCGCGTCGACGTAGTGGGCCTTGATCGCGGCCACCTGGCGGTTGGCGATCGTCTTGGGGCTCGAGCGGTAGAGGAGCTGGTCGATGGTCGTCGCCAGCCGCTCCCGCGTCTCCTCGATCTCGCGCTCGAGATCGGCCAGTTCGTCGCTCATCCGGGCAGAGTATCCGAGCCGCGGCCACGGGTGGCGACCGGGAGCAGCCCGGCGTCGATCGTGCGCGGGTCGAAGCCGAACGGCAGCTCCAGCCGGTTGGCCCGCATCAGCGCGTCGTCGGTGAGCACGTCGTACGTCGCCCCGTCGGCGACCACGTGCCCGTCGCTGAGGACGACCGAGCGTGGGCACAGCTCCAGCGCGTAGGGCAGGTCGTGCGTCACCATCAGCACGGTCACGTCGAGCGAGCGCAGGATGTCGGCGAGCTCGCGGCGCGAGGCCGGGTCGAGGTTGGACGACGGCTCGTCGAGCACGAGGATCTCGGGCTCCATCGCCAGGACGGTCGCAACCGCAACACGGCGGCGCTGGCCGAAGGACAGGTGGTGCGGGGGACGGTCGGCGAACTCTGTCATCCCGACCTTGTCCAGCGCGTCCATCACCCGCGCGTCGAGCGCAGCGCCGGAGAGCCCCAGGTTGGCGGGGCCGAAGCCGACGTCGGCGCGCACCGTGCCCATGAACAGCTGGTCGTCGGGGTCCTGGAAGACGATCCCGACGCGGCGCCGGATCTCGGCGAGGTGCTTCTTCTCGACGGGCAGGCCGCTGACCGACACGGACCCCTGACCGGCGACGAGGATGCCGTTGAGGTGGAGCACGAGCGTCGTCTTGCCGGCGCCGTTGGGTCCGAGCAGCGCGACCCGCTCCCCCGCGTGCACGTGGAGGTCGACGCCGAAGAGGGCCTGGTGGCCGTCGGGGTAGGCGTAGGCCAGGCCCTGGACGTCGAGGACGGGCACGCTCATGACGGCATCTTGCCGGTGTAGCCGCGCGACAGCATCGCCAGGTGCACGCGCTCGCCCCGCTCGAAGCTGCGGATGAACAGGGCGCCGAACGACCTGGCCAGCACCGGCCAGTGCCGCGGGTCGCGCGCGGAGAAGCCGCGGGACTCGCGCGCGACCTTCATCCGCCGCAGCTCGTCGGTGACGACCTCGAGGTAGCGGACCATGAAGCCCATGATCTGCACCAGCAGCGCCGGCATCCGCAACCGGGTCAGCCCCCGGAGCAGCGCCTGCGGCTCGGTGGTCGCGGCGAGCGTGAGGCTGGCGATCACGCCGAGGGTCGCGGTGACGAGCAGCTTGGCGCCGGCGTGCAGCCCGGACTCGCTGACGGTGAGGCCCAGGAACTCGGTCTCGGGGCCCGTCGCGACGAACGGCAGCAGCAGCGCGAAGAAAACGAACGGGACCTCGACGACCATCCGCTTGAGGAGGTAGGTCGGGGGGACCCGGCTGGTGGCGACGACCGCGAGCAGCACCGCCAGGTAGGCGGCGTACGCCGGCCACCACCCGCGCGGGGTGGCGACGACGACCAGCATGAAGACGACGAGCGCGACGATCTTGAGGTGCGCCGGCGCGCGGTGGACCGGCGAGTGGCCGTGGAAGTGGAGCTGGTGCCCGTGGGCGCCCCCCATCAGCGGGCCACTCAGACGGTCGTGTCGGCAGGGACGTGGGCGTCGTCGTCGCTCTCGCGACGCCGCAGCACCAGGGTCAGACCACCGGCGAGACCGAGGACGACGAGCACCCCGACGACGCCGGACGCACCCTTGCTCAGCCGGCCGTCGTCGAGGAACGACGCCTCGTAGCCGGCGAACGGGCCCTCCTCGGTGGCGTGGGTCTTCGCGGTGTCCGCGAAGCCCTCGTCCTCGGAGACCTTGGTCAGGCCGTCGGGGGTGCTGGCGGCGTAGAAGCTGACGATGCCGGCGAGGACCAGCGCGACGACGAGGATGCCGGCCGCGACGGCACGGTTGGACACGTGGCTCGAGACGTTCTTCATGCCGCGGCTCCCGCCGTACGGACCTCGAGCGTGCGGGTCTTGAGCACCGACCTCGCGCCGTGGACGAGGTCGGGCCGGACGGCGATGATGCTGCCGACCGCGAGGAAGGTGATCACGCCCTCGCCGAGGCCGATGAGCACGTGGACCCCGACCATGGCGCCGGTGAGCTGGCCGAGCGGGATGTCGGCGGCGCCGCCGACGGCGTAGAGGCCCACGAAGAGCAGCGCGGCCACCGGCACGCTCACGAACGCGCCGATGCCCGCCGCGACCGGCACCATCGCCGTCGTCCTCGGAAGCACGGCCTGGACGCCGCGGAACACGAACCAGCCCACGACGACCGTGGTCACGCCCATCAGCACGATGTTGGTGCCGAGGGCGGTGATGCCGCCGTCGGCGAAGAGCAGGCACTGCACGAGGAAGACGACACTCGTGGCCAGGACGCCGGTCCAGGGACCGACGAGCACCGCGGCGATCGCGCCGCCCATCAGGTGGCCGCTGGTGCCGCCCGCGACCGGGAAGTTGAGCATCTGGGTGGCGAAGATGAACGCCGCCACGAGACCCGCGAGCGGGGCCGTGCGGTCGTCGAGCTCCTCGCGGGCCTTGCGCAGCGAGACGCCGACCGCCACGACCGCGACCGCACCGGTGGCGACCGAGGTCGGCGCGTCGAGGAATCCGTCAGGTACGTGCATGGTTGCGGCTCCACCCTCAGTAGGTTGTTCTCGACCTCAGTATGTTGCTGCAACCAGTTCGCAACAACTACCCGGACGGATTTACCAACCTCTCCCATCGGACAGGAGCCCCATGCCTTCCCGTCTCGCCCCCGGCGACACCGCCCCCGCGTTCACCCTCACCGACGACACCGGCGCCGAGGTGACGCTCGGAGACCTCACCGGCGAGGCCGGCCCCGACGGTCGCGTGGTCGTCTACTTCTACCCGGCCGCGATGACGCCGGGCTGCACCAAGCAGGCGTGCGACTTCAGCGACTCCCTCGACTCGTTGCAGGCCGCCGGCCTCACCGTCGTCGGGATCTCCCCCGACAAGCCCGCCAAGCTCGCGACGTTCCGCGAGAAGGAGGGACTGACGATCCGGCTGCTCTCCGACCCCGACAAGGCGGTCATGCAGGAGTGGGCGGCGTTCGGCGAGAAGACGATGTACGGCAAGACCGTGCAGGGCGTCATCCGCTCCACGTTCGTCGTCGGCGCCGACGGCAAGGTCGAGGTCGCGCAGTACAACGTCAAGGCCACCGGCCACGTCGCCAAGCTGCGCCGCGACCTCGGCCTCGCCTGACGCCCGCCCCGGGCAGCACTGGCACAATCCTCGGAGCACCCGCCGGAGTGGTGGAACTGGCAGACACGCAGGTTTTAGGTACCTGTGCCCTAGGGCGTAGGGGTTCGAGTCCCCTCTTCGGCACCCGTGGGGGCATCACCCCCGATCGTGGCCATACTTGAGCGGTGAGCGACCAGAGCCCGTGGGGCACGCCCCCGCCGAGCGGACCGTTCGGTACGCCGGCGCAGCAGCCCCCGCCGTCACCGCCCTACCAGCCGCCCGGCACCGGCGGCGGCTGGAGCGGCGGGCCCCCGTCGTACGGCGTCCCCCTCAACCAGGGGCCGGAGAAGCCGCCGCGGCGCACCGGCCTGATCATCGGCATCGTCGCCGCCGTGCTGCTGGTCGCCCTGGCGTTCACGGTCACGCTGATCGTCGCGGGCGGCGACGACGAGCCCGACGAGGCCTCGAGCAGCGACCCGACGTCGAGCCAGACGTCGACCGAGACGTCGACGGAGACCTCGACCGAGACCGCCACGGAGACCGAGACCTCGACGCCGCAGCCCGGCGGCGACACGATCAGCGGCGACGGCTACTCCTACGACCTCCCGGCCACCGGCTGGAAGGACGCCTCCGAGGAGGCCAAGGGGCTCGCCACCACGATCGACACCGCGATCATCCTCGGCTCGTCGATCGAGCTGTCCCAGAGCAGCATCATCGTCGAGGCCCTCACCGCGGGCACCGCGTCGTCGGTGGAGGACCTCGAGGGCCTGTGGAAGCGCAACCTCAGCAGCTCCGACAACGCGACCCCGGTCGACATCGACGACACCGAGATCGCGGGCGAGCGCGCGATCGGCGTCCGCATCGACGACCGCATCAACGACGCCGGCCTGCCCATCAGCCAGATCGCCTACCTGGTCCTGCACGACGGGCGGCAGTACTCCATCGGCCTCTCGTTCCCCAAGGAGGGTGACACCGTCTCCGAGGGCGACTTCGAGACGATGCTCGCCAGCTGGGCCTGGTCGTCCTGACCTGACCTTGGTGCCGGGTCAGGCCAGCAGGCCGGGCAGGTGCGGCGCGAGGGCGCGCAGGGCCGCGCCGCGGTGCGAGATCGCGTCCTTGTCGCCGACGCTGAGCTCGGCCGTGGTAAGGCCCGGACGCGCGTCGGCCACGAACAGGACGTCGTAGCCGAACCCGCCCTCGCCGCGGACCTCGCGCAGCACGGTGCCGTCCATCCGACCCTCCACGACGTGCTCGCGGCCGTCGGGCAGGACGACGGCGACGGCGCAGGTGAAGTAGGCCCCGCGCCGTTCGTCGGGTACGTCGGCCAGCTGGTCGAGCAGCAGCCGGTTGTTGCGGGCGTCGTCCTTGGGCGGACCCGACCAGCGCGCCGACAGCACGCCGGGCATCCCGTTGAGGGCGTCGACGCACAGCCCGCTGTCGTCGGCGACGGTCGCGAGCCCGGTGGCGGCGGCGCCGGCGCGGGCCTTGAGCAGCGCGTTGCCGGCGAAGGTCGGCTCGTCCTCGACCGGCTCGGGGTAGTCGGCCACGTCGTCGAGCCCGAGGACGGTGACGTCGGGCAGGTGCTCGGCGAGGATGCGCTCCATCTCGGCGATCTTCTTGGCGTTGCGCGACGCCAGGTGGAGGTCAGGCACCGAGCGCGACCCGCTGCAGGTCGGTGAGGTCGGCGCAGCCCTTCCCGGCGAGGCTGAGCAGCGCGTCGAGCTCGCGCCGGTCGAACGCCGCGCCCTCGGCCGTGCCCTGCACCTCGACGTAGGAGCCGGCGCCGGTCATCACGACGTTCATGTCGGTCTCGGCGCGCACGTCCTCGACGTAGGGCAGGTCGAGGCGCGGGATGCCGTCGATGATGCCGACGGAGACCGCGGCGACCGAGCCCGTCAGGGCACCGGACACGCCGAGGTGGGCGCAGGCGTCGACGAGGGCGACGTAGGCCCCCGTGATCGCGGCGGTACGGGTGCCGCCGTCGGCCTGGAGGACGTCGCAGTCGAGCTGGATCGTGTTCTCGCCCATCGCCTGGTAGTCGATGACCGCCCGCAGCGACCGGCCGATGAGGCGGCTGATCTCGTGGGTGCGGCCACCGATGCGGCCCTTGACCGACTCGCGGTCGGAGCGGGTGTGGGTGGCGGCCGGCAGCATGGAGTACTCGGCGGTGACCCAGCCGAGGCCGGAGCCCTTGCGCCACCGCGGCACGCCCTCCGACGCCGACGCCGCGCACAGCACCCGCGTCTTGCCGAACTCGACCAGCACCGAGCCGGCCGCGTGGTCGAGCCACCCGCGGGTGATCTTCACCTCGCGCAGCTCGTCGTCGGCGCGGCCGTCCGCGCGCGGGGTCGGGGTGGAGGTCTCGGAGGTCATGCGTTCGACCCTAGAGGGGGGCGGCGACGACGGGGCCCCCGCCTCACGCCGGCTGAGGTACGAGGAGCCCGGCGACGAGCCTCGAAGCCCCCGCCACCAACCCACCCAGACCGACGGTCCTCACCTCCCGTGGCTTCGAGGCTCGCTCCGCTCGCACCTCAGCCGACCGACCACACGCCGGCTGAGGTGCGAGGAGCCCCGGCGACGAGCCTCGAAGCCCCGCCACCGACCCACCCAGACCGACACGGCCCTCACCTCCCGTGGCTTCGAGGCTCGCTCCGCTCGCACCTCAGCCGACGGACCACGCCAACTCCGTGGCTTCGAGGCTCGCTCCGCTCGCACCTCAGCCGACGGACCACACGGCGGCTGAGGTGCGAGGAGCCCCGGCGACGAGCCTCGAAGCCCCGCAACCGGCGCGACACGGGCGACCGGCCAGGCGGCCATCCACAGGCCAGACCTGCACCCGTTGACCGTGCGGCGACCGGCGCGGACGCTCGCGTCATGGCATGGACCTACATCCTCAGGTGCAGAGACGGGTCGTACTACACCGGGAGCACGATCAACCTCGAGCGACGTCTGTGGGAGCACAACGAGTCGCCTGACCTCGGCGCCGCCTACACACGACGACGACGGCCCGTGACCCTCGCGTGGTGCGCAGAGTTCTCCTCGATCGCGGCCGCCTACTTCTTCGAGAAGCAGGTGCAGGGGTGGACCCGCCGGAAGAAGGAGTCGCTCATGCGCGATGACTTCGACGCCCTCGTCGCTCTCGCCCGACGCAAGGGGGTGCAGGAGCGTGAGCTCGCGGAGGCCTTTCGAGCGCTCGAGCAGGTCGGGGGGGCGACGTAGGGCCCGTGGCTTCGAGGCTCGCTCCGCTCGCACCTCAGCCGACGGATCGAGGCTCGCTCCGCTCGCACCTCAGCCGACGGGCGGTGGACGGTCCTTGCCGCTGTCCCGGAGCGCGGCGATACTCCGGCAGTGGACCGGACGCTGCGCGACCAGCTGGTGAGGGACGACCTCGACCAGCGTGACGCGGGATACGTGGCCGCGATGATCCCGGTGCTGGGTCGCATCATGAAGCTCTACTTCCGGTCCGAGGTGCACGGGATGGACCGGCTGCCGGCGGAGGGTGGGGCGCTCATCGTGTCCAACCACTCGGGCGGGCTGATGGCGATGGACGTGCCGATCATCGCGGCGGCGTTCGTCGAGGAGTTCGGGCCGCACCGGCCGCTCTACGTCCTCGCGCACGACGTGCTGCTCAACAACCCGGCGGGGGCGTTCTTCCGGCGGTGCGGGTTCCTCGCCGCTAACCGCGACAACGCCGACGCGGTGCTGTCCTCGGGGGCGGTCACGATCGTGTTCCCCGGGGGCGACTACGACGTGGCGCGGCCGACGGCCAAGGCCAACGTCATCGACTTCGGCGGGCGCACCGGCTACGTCCGCACGGCCCTCGACAACGGCGTACCGATCGTCCCCGTCGTCAGCATCGGCGGCCAGGAGGCGCAGCTTCACCTGTCCCGCGGCGCCACGATCGCCAAGGTGACCGGGATCGCGTCGCGGTTCCGTTTCCCCTACGTGCCGGTCTCGGTGGGCTTCCCGTTCGGGCTGTCGTTCGGGTTCCCGCCCAACCTCCCGCTGCCGACCAAGATCACCACGCAGGTGCTCGACCCGGTCGACGTGGCGGCCGAGTTCGGGCCCGACCCCGACGTCGCCGAGGTCGACGAGGCGGTCCGCGGGCGGATGCAGGACGCGCTCGACGAGCTCAAGCGTCGGCGTCGCTTCCCGGTGCTCGGCTAGGACCGGGGGTACGCCGGTGCGTGGGGTCGAGCGGATGGACGGGGCCGACGCGGGCTTCCTCTACATGGAGACCCCGACGCAGCACATGCACACGCTCAAGATCGCGGTGCTCGAGCCCGACCCGGCGCAGACGTTCGAGACGTTCCGGTCCGGCGTGCTGGCCCGGCTCGACCAGCTCCCGCCGCTGCGGCGCAAGGCGGTCCAGGTGCCGTTCCAGCTCAACCACCCGGTGTGGGTGACGGTGCGGCGCATCGACGCGGCGCACCACTTCCGGCGGCACCAGGTGGGCGGGACCGGGTCGCGGCGCGACCTCGATCACCTCATCGGCGAGATCGCGTCGACGCCGCTCGACCGCGCGCACCCCCTCTGGGAGCTGCACCTCTGCGAGGGCCTCGCCGACGGCGGCACCGCCATCGTCGGCAAGATGCACCACGCGCTCGCGGACGGAATGGCCGCCAACGCCCTGCTCGGCAACGTCACCGACGTCCAGGGAGCCGACGCCTTCCTGCCGCGCGAGGCCCGCGAGGGGGCGGCGCCTGCCGCCGACGGGTCCCCCGACAAGGCCGGGCTCGTACGCTCGGCGCTGCTCGACGCGATCGTGCAGATCGCGCTCCTCCCGGCCCTGCTGTGGCGCACGTTCCGGGGTGTGCGGTCGGTGCTGCGCTACCGCCGGGCCGAGGAGCCCGACGTACCCCGGCCCGTCCTGGACGCCCCGCGCACCTCGTTCAACCGTGCCCTGACCGCGCGGCGGTCGTTCGCGACCTGCACGCTGCCACTCGCCGACATCAAGGGCGTACGCCGGGCCCATCCGGGTGTCACCCTCAACGACGTCGTCCTCGCCGTGGTCGGTGGCGCACTCCGGGCGTGGCTCGACGAGCGCGGCGAGCACCCCTCGGGGTCGCTGATGGCCGGCGTGCCGACGGCCACCGACACCCCTGACGCCGGCGCCCCGCCGCGCCTGCACGGCAACCGGGTCTCCAACCTCTTCACGTCGCTGGCCACCGACGTCGACGACCCGCACGAGCGGCTGCGCGCGATCCATCGCGTCACGACCCACTCCAAGCAGCTCCAGCGCGAGCTGGGGCCCGCGATGCTCACCGAGTGGGTGCAGTTCACGCCGCCGGCGCCGTTCAGCGCCGTCATGCGCCTCTACTCCAAGGTGCGGGCGGCGTCGTGGCACGCGCCGCCGTTCAACGTCGTCGTCTCCAACGTGCCCGGGCCGCGCGAGACCGCCCGCATCGGCGACGCGAGCCTGGCCGACCTGTTCTCCGTGGGGCCGATCCTCGAAGGAATCGGCCTCAACGTGACAGTCTGGAGCTACGTGGACCGCATGAACTTCTCGTTGCTCAGCTGCCCCGAGCTCATCACCGACCTCGAGCCGCTGACGGCGAGGTTCCGCCCCGCCCTCGAGGAGCTGATGACATGACCGTCCGACACATCCGCGCAGCAGTGGGCTCGTCCGTGCGCACGTCGGTCCGTGCGTCGACCTGGGGCCTGCGCACCGGCGTCGGTCTGGGCGTACGCCGCCTCGTCGACCTGCCCGTCGTCCCGTCGGTGCCCGAGGGCCACCGGCTCGACCTGCCCGGCCGGGGTAGCGCCTACGTCATCGACGTCCCCGGTCCGCGCCCCGACTCCCCCACCGTGGTGCTGCTCCACGGGCTCGCGACGACCGCGCACCTGTCGTGGTTCACCGCGCTCGGCCCGCTCGCCGAGCACCACCGGGTGGTCGCGCTCGACCTGCGCTGGCACGGTCGCGGCATCCACGGTGGTCGGTTCCGCGTGGCCGACTGCGCCGACGACGTCGCCGCGGTGCTCGACGAGCTCGGCATCGACGACGCCGTGATGGCCGGCTACTCCCTCGGCGGGGCGGTCGCCCAGGAGCTCTGGCGCCGCCACCCCGACCGCGTCTCGGGGCTCGTCCTCTGCTCGACCGCCGCCCGCTGGCGCGACCTGCGCCGCGAGGCGCTGTTCTTCGGCGTGCTCGGCCTGGCGATGCACCCGCTGTCGCGGGTCGCGAGCGGCCGGGTCGCCCGACGCGCCGCCGGCCTGCCCGACCTCCCCGGTCTCGACTCCAGCGACCTCACGGCCTGGGGCCTCACCGAGCTGCGCAGCACCTCGGGCTGGACCCTGCCCGAGGTCATGGCCGAGCTGGGCCGCTTCGACTCCCGCTCCTGGCTCGGCGAGGTCGACGTACCGACCACGGTGCTGGTGACCTCCCGCGACGGCGCGATCCCGGCCGAGCGCCAGCGAGCCCTCGGTGCCGCGATCCCGGGTGCCGTCGTCCTCGACGCTCCTGGCGGCCACGCCTCGATCTTCCTCGACCACGCCCGCTGGGTGCCGCTCTTCCTCGAGGCCGTCGCCTCGGTCACCGACCGGCTCCCGACCCCCGGCCGCCTCGCAGGCTGACCCACGCGGCACGCCGAGTCGGCGCCGGGGGTGGTTTCGACGTGCTCGCCCGGGTTCGCAGGCTCACCCGTGTCGCTTGCTCAACCTTCGCCCGCAGCGGCACCGCGCTCGTTCCTCGCGCAGTACCTGCGGTCTCACTTCACCTCGGCCTTGACGAGGCGCCAGAGGCCGAGGGCGAAGGGGATGACCAGCCAGATGGTGCCGGTGACGGCGATCTGGGCCCACTCCTCGCCGGTGGCGTGGTAGTCGCCGGTGAAGAGGGGGGTCTGGGCGGTGTTGAACTCGACCCACGGCGCGACCTTGTCGAAGCCGTCGACGAGCGCCTCGAGCGTGCCGGCCACGGCCGGCAGGATGAACGTGTAGACGAAGTAGGCCACGATCGCGGCGGCCGAGTTGCGCAGCAGCATCGCGAGGGCGAAGCCGACGAGGACGCCGATCAGGCTGGTGAGCAGGAAGTTCTGCACCTCGTTGACGCCGAGGTTCCAGACGGCCTCGCCGCCGTTGACCGGGCTGAGGGCGACGCCCACCGCGGCGATCGCGGCGCCGATCGCGAGGACGACGACTCCGAGGCCGAGCCCGGCGGCGATCTTGGCGCCGATCACCCGTGGCCGGCGCGGCTCGAGCGTGAAGGTGGCGAGACCGGTGCGCTGGGTCCACTCGCTGGTGACGAGCATGATCATCAGGATCGGCAGGAAGTAGCCGAGCACGCCGCCGCTGACGCCGAGCATGTCGACGTAGTCCTGGGCGTCCTCGGGGAAGGCGAACACGCCGACGCCGACGACGAGCAGGACCAGCCCGACGATCGAGATCGTCAGCCAGCGTCCGGCGCGGGTGTCGAAGGCCTTGCGCGTCTCGACCGCCACGAGCCGGCCGAACGGGACGGGCTCGTCCTGGCTGATGTCGATGGTGCGGGGCCGGGGGGCGGTGCTGGTCGGGGTGGTCGTGGCCGTGCTCATGCTGCGGCTCCTGTCGTGTCGTGGGTGGCGGCCGGTGCGGCCTCGCGCTGGGTGTCGGAGGTCAGCTCGAGGACCAGGTCCTCGAGGCCGGCGGAGCCGTTGCGCAGCTCGGTCAGCACCACGAGGTGCTCGAGCGCGGCGCGGCCGACGTCGGCCGTCGACGCCGCGACCCGGAAGCCGCTGCCCTCGGGCGTGGCGTCGTACCCCTGCTGGTGCAGGGCCTCGGCCAGCGCGTCGCGGTCGAGCGCGGACACGACCGTCGACGCCCGGCCGCCGTCGGCGCCGCCGGCGAGGAGGCTCTGCTTGTCGCCGCGGGCGACGATCCTGCCGCGGCCGATGAGGATCATCTCGTCGGCCACGAGCTCGACCTCGTTGAGCAGGTGGCTCGAGAGCAGCACGGTGCCGCCGCGCGCGGCGTAGCCCCGGAGCAGGTCGCGCATCCAGCGGATGCCGGCCGGGTCGAGGCCGTTGGCGGGCTCGTCGAGGATCAGGACCTCGGGGTCGCCGAGCAGGGCGTGGGCGATGCCGAGGCGCTGCTTCATGCCCAAGGAGTAGTTGCGCATCCGGCGGCTCGCCTCGGCGTCGGAGAGCGAGACCATCGCCAGCATCTCGTCGACGCGGCCGTCGGGCAGGCCCATGGTGCGCGCGCCGAGGGAGAGGATCTCCCGGCCGGTGCGGCCGGCGTGCTGCGCGCTGGCGTCGAGCAGCACGCCGACGTGGCGGCCGGGGTTGGGCAGGTCGCGGTAGGCGTGCCCGCCGATGGTGACGGTACCGCGGGTGGCCGGAGTGAGGCCGACCATGACCCGCATCGTGGTGGTCTTGCCGGCGCCGTTGGGCCCCAGGAAGCCGGTCACGCGACCGGGTTCGCAGGTGAAGCTGACGTCGTCGACCGCCGTGAAGCCGCCGTAGGTCCGGGTGAGTCCGTTGACTTCGATCATGGCTCCAGCCTGCTGCGGCCCGCCCGCCCGCACATCGGTCCCGCGGCCCCGGTCCCGCGACCAAAGTCGTAGGCCGCGAGGCTCCGGGACGATGTCGACGACCGTCCGTGGTGCCTAGGGTGGGACACATGTCCGACGTGGGCCGGCCGAGCCCGGAGGAGTACCAGCCGCCGCTGGGTTGGTGGGCACACCTGTGGCGGCTGGTCGCGATGCTGCTGCTCAGCCTCTTCGTATGGCTCACGATCGCCGACCGCCAGACCGACACCCGCTTCGTGGTCGACATCGTCGCCGGGGTGCCGGCCGTCGTGCTGGTCCACTACCGACGCCGCTGGCCGCTGGGCGTCGCGGTCGTCATCGCGGTGCTCGCCACCTTCTCGTCACTGGCGGCCGGCCCGTCGGTGCTGGCCGCGGTGTCGCTGGCCACCCGTCGTCGCTGGGTGCAGGTCGTGGGGATCGGCGTGCTCTCGCTCGCGTCGGCCTGGTTCTTCGCCCAGATGAACCCGATGGCGGAGACCGAGCCGTGGTGGGTGACGCTCGGCTCCAACGTCGTGGCCACCGCGGCGATCCTGGCCTGGGGCATGTACATCGGCTCGCGCCGCGAGCTGCTCTGGACCCTGCGCTCGCGCGCCGAGCGCGCCGAGGCCGAGCAGGAGCTGCGCGTCAACCAGTCCCGCCTCGAGGAGCGCGGCCGCATCGCGCGCGAGATGCACGACGTGCTCGCGCACCGGATCTCGCAGATCTCCATGCGGGCCGGGGCGCTCGGCTATCGCGACGACCTCTCCGCCGCCGACCTGCGTGACGGCGTGACCGTCATCCGCGACGCCGCCAACGAGGCGTTGACCGACCTGCGCGGCGTCCTCGGTGTGCTCCGCGAGGGCGAGGGCGGCCTGCAGCACACCCCGCAGCCGACCTACACCGACCTCGGCGAGCTCGTCGACGACGCCCGGCGCACGGGCCTGCGGGTGGCCTACGCCGACGCCGTCGCCGACGTGCCCGTCCCCGAGGCCACGGGACGGACGCTCTACCGCATCGTCCAGGAGGGCATCACCAACGCGCGCAAGCACGCACCGGGCGCCGAGCTGTCCATCGACGTGCACGGCTCGCCGGACGAGGGCATCGACGTGGTCCTGCGCAACCCGCTCGGCTTGGGGCCGAGCGCGACCCCGGGCTCGGGTCTCGGCCTCGTCGGCCTGGCCGAGCGCGCCGCCCTGCGCGGCGGCCGGATCGAGCACGGCGCCAGTGCCGGTTCGTTCGTGCTCCGCGGCTGGATCCCGTGGGCGGCATGACCCGCGTGCTCGTCGTCGACGACGACCCGCTGGTCCGCTCCGCCCTGCTGCTCATGCTCGGCGGGGCCGGCGACCTCGAGGTCGTCGGCGAGGCCGTCGACGGCCGGGACGGCGTACGCCGGGCCGCCGAGCTGCGCCCCGACGTCGTCCTCATGGACATCCGGATGCCGAGGCTCAACGGCCTCGAGGCCACCCGTCAGCTCCTCGCGCAACCCCAGCCGCCCAAGGTGATCGTGCTGACCACCTTCGACGCCGACGAGCACGTCGTCGAGGCGCTCGGCGCCGGGGCCGACGGGTTCCTGCTCAAGGACACTCCGCCTGCCGACATCGTGGCCGCGATCCGCAAGGTCGCCGACGGCGACCCGATGCTCTCGCCGTCGGTCACCCGCACCCTCATCGCCCGGCTCCGCAGCGGCGACGGTGACGACCGCGCCCAGGCCGCCGGCGAGCGCCTCGCGACGCTCACCGAGCGCGAGCACGACGTCGCCCTCGCCGTCGGTCGCGGCCTGTCCAACGCCGAGGTCGCGGGCGAGCTGCACCTGTCGGTGCCGACCGTGAAGACCCACGTGTCCCGGGTCTTCGACAAGCTGGGCGTCACCAACCGGGTGCAGATCGCGATCTGCGTCCACGACGCCGGGCTGGATTGACTGGTCGCGCTGTGGTCACCTCTGAGCGTGGCCCGGGCGCCTGGCGGGGCTTCCGATCTCCTGACTGGTCGCGGAACTTCCGACCTCCCGAGAGGCCGGCGGGCTACTTGACCTCGGCGCGCAGGATGCGCAGCAGCCCGAAGGTGAGCGGGAGGCCGAGCCAGATCAGGCCGGAGACGAGGAGCCGACCGACCTCCTCCGCGCTCGAGAGGGAGAGGTCGTAGAGCGGGCCCTGGGCGTACTCGAAGTCGATCCACGGCCGGATGTCGGCGAACCAGTCCAGATAGCTGGCCGCGATCGCGAACACCGCGACGGGCAGCGCCCGGTAGACGGCGAAGACGACGATCGCGGCTGGGGTGTTGAGGAGGAGGGCGGCCAGGGCGAAGCCGAGGGTCATCGCCAGCGTCTGGGTGATGAAGAAGCCGACGATCAGCTCGGCCTGGAAGTCCCAGGTGGTCTCGGCGGGCAGCGCCACCTGGCAGATCAGCGCGCAGACGAAGCCGACCAGGACGCCGAGCACGACGGCGGCGAAGGTGAGGACGAGACAGACGAGGTACTTGGCCAGCATCACCCGCGAGCGTCGCGGCTCGATGCTGAAGGTCACCATCGCCGTGCGCTGGGTCCACTCGGTGGTGACGAGCATGATCGCCAGCACGGGCAGGGCTAGAGCGGTGATGTAGGTGGCGAAGACGGTGTAGTCGCCGGGCGTCGACTCGCTGCTCTCGACAAGCACGATGACGAGGAGCAGGCCCTCGACCATCACCACGAGGATCGCGATGCCGACGACCAGCCAGAAGCTGGCGAGCGTGTTCATCGACTTGCGCAGCTCGACCAGCACGAGGCGGAACAGCGGGATCGTCGCCGTGCGGCTCAGGTCGAGGGTCTGGGCGGGGTGGGCGGCCGTCGGGCCAGACGGCGGGCCAGACGGCGGGCCGGTCGGCGGGCCGGTCGGCGGGCCGGAGTAGGGCGGGGGTGCGGCGTGGGTGCTCATCGGGGTCCTCCCGGGTAGCCGGCGGGCGGGGGCTGCTGCGGGTAGCCGGGTGGTGGCCCCTGCGGTGGGTAGCCCTGGGCCTGGTAGGCGGGCATCTCGCGCTGGGTCGAGGAGGTCAGCTCGAGGAACAGGTCCTCCAGGCCGCCCTCGACGGAGCGCAGGTCGGTGAGCACGACCTGGAGCTCGGCGGCGACCCGTCCGACGTCGACCGCGGCACACGCGACGGTCAGGGCGTTCGGACCGGGTGTGACGGCGTACCCCTTGTCGCGCAGGGCGCCGGCGAGGCGGTCCTGGTCGAGGGAGGCGACGGTCGTGGTCGCCTGCTTGGTCTGGCGGCCGGACTCGAGCAGCGACTTCTTGTCGCCCTGGGCGACGATCCGGCCGTGGCCGATGAGGATCATCTCGTCGGCGATCTGCTCGACCTCGTGGAGCAGGTGGCTCGAGAGGAGCACGGTGCCGCCACGGTCGGAGTAGCCCTTGAGCAGTCCGCGCATCCAGCGGATGCCTGCGGGGTCGAGGCCGTTGGCCGGCTCGTCGAGGATCAGCACCTGGGGGTCACCGAGCAGCGCGTGGGCGATGCCCAGGCGCTGCTTCATGCCGAGCGAGTAGTGGCGCAGGCGGCGCGTGGACTCCTCGGCGCTCAGCGAGACCAGGTGGAGCATCTCGTCGACCCGCGTCTTGGGCAGTCCCATCGCGGTGGCGCCCAGGGTGAGGATCTCGCGACCGGTGCGGCCACCGTGCTGGGCGCTCGCGTCGAGCAGGACGCCGACGTGGCGACCCGGGTTGCGCAGGTCGTGGTAGCTGTGGCCACCGATCGTCGCGCGGCCGCGCGTCGCGGGCGTCAGCCCCACGAGGATGCGCATCGTGGTCGTCTTGCCGGCTCCGTTAGGCCCCAGGAAGCCGGTCACACGTCCGGGTCGGCAGGCGAAGCTGACGTCGTCGACAGCCGTGAAGCTGCCGTAGGTGCGGGTGAGCCCCTCGACGGTGATCATGGCCGACACTCTGCCCGATCGCCCTCCGGCCAACCCCCGAGGCCACGCCGTACGACGGTGGTGGCGGGCAGGAATGTCGTCGAATCTCCTGCGCCGACTGCGGGGACCGAGGTGGGATGTCGCCATGGAGACCCACACCCCTCGCCTCGTCCGTCTCTCGACCGCGCTCCTGCTGGGCGCCGGCGTTCTCGTTATCGGCAGCACCACCGGCGCGACCGCCGGTGCGCTGGTCACGGGCGCCCAGATCAAGGACGGCACCATCACGACCCGCGACGTCAAGGACGGCACGCTCGCCGTCAAGGACGTCTCCCCCGCCGCCCGCAAGGCTCTTGCCGGCGCCCGCGGCCCGGCCGGTCCGCAAGGGCCGGCCGGCTCCGCGGCCGCTGCAGGTTCGGTCTTCTACTCCTACGACCACCCGGGGACCGTGCTCGACGCCAACAGCTACGTCGACGTCGCCACCCTGACGCAGGGGGACGACTTCACGGGTCCGATCACCGGGTCCGGACAGACCCGGGTGGTGGTGCAGGGCACCCTCGACCTCCGGGAGACCGGCCCGGGCACCAGCGCCAACGTCTACTGCGCGATCGACCTCCCCGGCGTCGGTCAGTACGGCGACCTGGTCGAGCGGGGCCTCGGGGCCTCGGAGAAGGGTCAGCTCACGGTGTCGGCGGTGGCGACCTTCGACCTCTCGCAGGGGCCGGTGTCGCCCGTCCTCTCGTGCGCCGAGAACACCGTCGGCTCGGCGACGCTCGACGACGTCTTCTTGACCGTGAGCACTGCTCCCGTGCCCTGAGGCGCGGGACGACGCTCAGCTCTGCGAGCGGTTCTCCACCGTCGTCTGGGTGCCGTCGGGGTGCGTCACGGTCTGCACGTTGCGGCTGCGGCGTCCCGAGTTCCAGGTGACGGCCGTCAGCACGATGATGCCGGCTCCGACTGCTGCCATGATCCAGCCGACCATGGTGAGGTCGACGCCCTCGACCTGGTCGGTGACGGCGAGTGCGAGCACCAGTCCGACGACGACCAGGAATCCACCGAATCCGTATCCCACGACGTACTCCTCGACTCAGCCGCGCCCCGAACCCGGGCAGGCGCCCGCGCGCCCCTCGACCATCCTCGGGTGGCCCACTGGCGGCACCACCTGTGCGGGTGGATCTGGTCGAGGATCAGTAGCTGGTGGTCTCGTCGCTGACGGTGTTGCCATGGGCGTCGACCCGCGTCGTGTGGTCGGTGCCGTGGCCGAAGGCGTCCTGGGTCCTCGTCACGAGGATCGTGCCCCCGTCGGGCAGATCCTGCCGCGAGGAGTAGGACTGGTTGCCCGCACTGTCGTGGCTGCCGGTGGCCTCGAAGCCGGGCGAGGTCTGGGTGAAGGTCCAGGACCCGTCCGAGTGGAGCCACTTGTCCTGGGTGACGGGGTAGGAGGTCCCGTCGGGGGCGACGGCGGTCGTCGACTTCCGCGTGTGCAGGGTGCCGGGGTCGGAGTCATAGACGACCTCCTCGCCCGGGTCGAGCGTCGGGGTCGAGCCGGCGTCGGCGTCGGGGATCACCACCAGCACGGTCCCGTTGCCCGCGCCGCCGGTGTCGCCACCCGTGTCACCGCTGGTGCCGGCGGTGCCGTCGCCTCCACCGCCGTACCAGATGTGGACGGTGCGGTACTCGTCGACGTAGGTGTACTCCACCCCTTCGGCCTCGAGGTAGATCGGCGGTTCCTCGGTCATGGCGGCTCCTGCGTCGAAGGGTGGTGCCCCCATCGTCGACACGACCCCGGCCCGCGTCACTGGCCCGATCGGGCCATGGCGCAGCCGCACTCAGACGTCGTACGTCGCCCCGACGGCCGCGAGCTCGACCGGCCCGGAGTAGGCCGTGCGCGCCTCGGCGACCATGCCGTCGGCGTCGAACCACGGCGGGACGTGGGTGATCACGAGCCGCCCGGCGCGGGCCCGCGACGCGGTGTCGCCGGCCTCCACCCCGGTGAGGTGGATACCCGGCGGGTTGTCGTCGACGTCGCGGAACGACGCCTCGCACAGGAACAACCGGACGTTGGCCGCGACGCGGTCGACGCCCTCGCAGGCGGCGGTGTCGCCGCTGTAGCCGAGGCTGGAGGACCCGACGCTGACGCGCAGGCCGTAGGCCTCGACCGGGTGCTCCACCGGGATGGGCACGATGCTGAACGGACCGATGCTGAAAGGGCCGGCGTACTCCTGGAAGTCGAACGCGTCGGCCATCCCCGACCCGTCGGGCAGGCCGTAGGCCTCCGACATCCGCTCGGCCACGCCGCTCGGGCCCCAGACGGGGATGCGCGGCTGGGCGCCCAGCGGGTGGTACTTGCGCAGCACGTAGAAGCCGCACAGGTCGCTGCAGTGGTCGGGGTGCAGGTGGCTGAACAGCACGGCGTCGACGGCGAGCGCGTCGGCGTAGCGCTGCAGGACGCCGACCGAGCCGCTGCCGAGGTCGAGCAGGATCCGCCAGGTGCGCTTGTCGTCACCGTCGCCGACGTCGGTCTCGAGGAGGTAGCAGCTCGCCGACGAGTCGGGGCCGGGGTAGGAGCCGGAGCACCCGATGATCGTGAGCCTCATGCCGTTCACAGGGCCGCCCCTCCGGCGAACTGGGTGGCGTCGACCATCTCGGGTCCGAGGAACCGCCGCCCGATGGTCTCGAACTCGGCGGGCGACCCCGTCGTGACGAAGCGGTAGGTCGGGTCGCCCGACTCGCGCATGAGCCCGGTGTCGGCGAGCATCCGGTAGACGTCCTTGGCGCACTCCTCGGCGCTGCTGACGAGCGTCACGTCGTCGCCCATCACGTAGGAGATCGCGCCGGTCAGCAACGGGTAGTGCGTGCAACCGAGGATCAGGGTGTCGACGCCGGCCGCGACGAGCGGGTCGAGGTAGTCGTGGGCTGCGGCGATCAGGTCGTCGCCGCCGGTGACGCCGGCCTCGACGAAGTCGACGAAGCTCGGGCAGGCCTGGGTCGTCAGCGTGACCTGGGGCGCCGCCGCGAACGCGTCGTCGTAGGCCCGGGACTCCGCGGTCGAGCGGGTGCAGATGACGCCGATCCGGCCCGTGTGGGTCGCCGACACCGCGCGTCGGGTCGCGGGGAAGATCACCTCGACGACGGGGACGTCGTAGCGCTCACGAGCGTCACGCAGCATCGCCGCGCTCGCCGAGTTGCACGCGATGACGAGCGCCTTGACGCCCTGGTGGACGAGGTGGTCGAGGCACTCGAGGGCGTACTCGCGGACCTCGCCGATCGGCTTCGGACCGTAGGGCTGGCGGGCCGTGTCACCGACGTAGAGCAGCGACTCGTGCGGCAGCTGGTCGATGACCGACCGGGCGACCGTGAGGCCGCCGAACCCGGAGTCGAAGATGCCGATCGGGGCATCGCGCTGGCCAGGGCTGTCAGGCCACCGGGGCGACGTCGACTCGGTCACGGGCCCAACTTACGGCGTACCGGCGCCACCGCGCAGCGGGGCCGAGCGTGATCTCGGCGACCCCACCGCCCGAGACCTCCCGAGCGTCCGATCGCGCGACCGGTCCGGAGGTCCTACCGTGGTCGGGTGCCTCCTTCCTCGCGTGCCCGTCGTGTCGTCAGCCGGACCACCGGCGCGGTGGCCACCGCCGTCGCCGCCGTCGCCGTCGTCGCCACCACCCTGTCGGTCTCCGGCGGCCCGTCCGCCGACCTCGTCCCCACCGGGGCCCCGGGCACCGCGCTCGTCGAGGACCCGCAGGTGCTGGTCATCTCGCTCGACGGCTTCAACCCGACCGCGTTGCGCCGCCTCGGGCGCAGCGGCGCGCCGAACCTGTGGCGTCTCTTCGACGAGGGGGCCGGCACGCTCGACGCGCGCACCCAGGTGGAGCGGACGATCACGCTGCCCAACCACACCAGCATGGTCACCGGCCGTCGCATCGACCGGAAGAAGGGTGGCCACGGCGTCACCTGGAACGACGACCGCCTCACGCCGCGCACCGTCCAGAAGGCCGCGGGCCACGCGGTCTCGTCGCTCTTCTCGCGGGTCCACGCGTCGCACGGCTCGACCGCGCTCTATGCCGCCAAGACCAAGTTCAGCCTCTGGGACCGCTCCTGGCCGACCGCCATCGACAAGGTCGTGATCCACGCCGAGGACGATGCCCAGGTCGTGGCCGACGCCCGCATCGACCTCGTGGACGACGACCGGGCCCTCACGTTCGTCCACCTCGGCAGCGCCGACAAGGCCGGCCACGCGTCGGGCTGGCTCTCCCCCGCCTACCTGACGGCGGTCGAGCGGCTCGACGCGCTCGTCGGCTCGGTGCTCACCGACGCCGACACCGCCCCCGAGCTCGCCGACCTGACCGTCATCGTGACCGCCGACCACGGCGGCGTACCCGGGGCCAAGGCCCACGACGCCGTCCGCCGTCCCGCCAACTTCACGATCCCGTTCGTGGTCTGGGGGTCGGGCATCGACCACGCCGACCTCTACGCGATCAACCCGGGCTACCGGAAGCCCGGCAGGAAGCAGCAGCCCCCGCTCACGGGCAAGCAGCCGATCCGCAACGGCAACGTCGCCAACCTCGCCCTCGACCTCCTCGGCTACCCCCGCGTCCCGGGCAGCATCTTCGGCAAGGTGACGCCGCTCGAGGTCGAGTAGGGCCGCAGCGCTACTGGTCGAAGACCGCCTGCACGATCCCGAGGCACATCTCGTCGGCGGAGCCCTCGCCCCAGACCACGTACTTCTCCTCGGTGCCCTGGAAGGCGGGGAGGAGGTCGCGCAGGGCCTGCTCGTGGTGGCAGGTCACGGTGAGGGTGTCGCCCGCGTCGAGGTGCACCGGACGGATCGGTCGGGCCGCCTGGTCGTCGAAGTTCCACAGCGGGATGTCCAGCAGCTCCCGCTCGTCGTCGGCACCCACGTTGCTCTCGATGGTGAGCGTCCGGCCGAGCAGGTGCATGTGCCCCGCGACCCCGAGCACCGTCATCGGTCGCGTCACGGGCCGCGTGCAGGTCGTCGTGTCGGTCGCAGCGACGTCGGTGCCGCACAGGAGGTGGAGGAGGTTGGCCGTCTGACCGACCCTCTCGCCGAACCGCGCCTTGACGTCGACGACCGAGGCGTCGTGGCTGCAGAGCGGACCCGAGGAGTGCTCGGGCCGGCAGGGCAGCTCGACGGGTGCCGGCAGCAGGACCGTGTGGACCTCCTCGAGGTCCGACCGCGACCGGGGCATCCACCGCAGGCGGGTGGCGGACCGGTCGGAGAGGTCGCCCTCGTCGCGGATCAGGAGGCTGTAGTGCACCTGCATGACGATGCGGTCGCCGCGGTCGAGCGGGACGCCGTAGCCCGAGCGGGTGACGGTCTCGCGTCCGCCCGGCGCCCACGCTCCGAGCCACGGGGCGTCGTCGAGGTTGGCGAACTCGCCCTCCAGGCCCATGCCGCCGAAGCAGGTCCACCCGGCCTCGGCCGACTCCGCGTCCTTGCGCTCCGCCGCCCGGGTGAGCGAGCCGTCGACCCGGAAGAGGATCACGTGGTGGACGACGTCGGGGTTGCCGGGACGGATGTCGGTGCCGGTCAGCCAGGCGTCCTGGGCCAGCTGCGGGTCCAGCAGGAAGCAGCGGTAGTCGTCGGTCCCGACGCCCGTCGGTGGTGACGGCGTGTAGGCGGTCGGGATCCTCATCGTCGTCCGTCGTTCGCCGGCGCGCAGCGGACGCGGTCTCGCGACCTGCTGTGCGTCGTGCGCCTGCTCGGCGTGGTCGGCGTGGTCGGCGTGGTCTGTCGGCACTGCTCCGGGCTCGGCCGGACGACTCGTCCGCGTCGACGGTTCCGGACCTGCCGGCGTCGGGTCGGCGCCGCTCCCGCAGGCCGCCACCACGCTCGCCAGGACCAGCCCGGCGACGCACCAGCGGGCGCGCCTCGTCCGATCCCTCATCGCCACACTCCCTCTCCCGGAGGCACCGTACGCCTGCCCGGACCCGCCTGGGTGCGACCGCCGAACTTGCTAGTCGAACAGCCGCGGCTGCGGCGGACCCAGCGACGGGTCGACCCCGTCGAAGAGGCTGCTGACCGACTCGCCGGCGTGCACCCGGGCCACGGCCTCGGCGAGCAGACCGGAGACGGAGCGGACCTCGAGCTCGGGCCAGCCACCGGGTACGTCGGGGGGCGGCACGGTGTCGGTGGTGACGACCTCGGTGATCATCGGGTGGCCCTTGAGGCGCTCGATCGCCTGGCCGACGAACAGCCCGTGGGTGCAGGCGACGGCGGCCTCGGTGCAGCCCTGGTCGCGGAGCCGGTCGAGCAGCTCGACGATCGAGCCGCCGGTGGCGATCTCGTCGTCGAGGACGATGGCGCGGCGTCCGGCGACGTCGCCGACGATGGCGTCGATGACGACCCGGTCGTCGGCCAGCCGCTTCTTGCTGCCGGCGGCGACCGGAAGCCCGAGCAGTCGCGCGAACTGGGTCGCCGTCTTGGCGTTGCCGAAGTCGGGCGAGACGACGACGGCGTTGCTCAGGTCCTGGCCGAGGAAGTGGTCGGCGAGGACGCCGAGAGCCGTGAGGTGGTCGACCGGGACGGAGAAGAACCCGTGCACCTGCGGCGCGTGGAGGGTCATCATGATGACCCGGTCGACGCCGGCGGTCGCGAGCAGGTCGGCGACGAGCCGGCCGCCGATCGAGAGCCGTGAGGCGTCCTTCTTGTCCGAGCGCGCGTAGGCGTAGTAGGGCACGACCGCCGTGATCTTGTCGGCCGAGGCGCCGCGCGCGGCGTCGACCATGAGGAGCAGCTCCATCAGGTGCTCCTGCGTCGGCGGCACCAGCGGCTGCACGAGGTAGACGTCGCGCTGGCGGCAGTTGGCCTGCAGCTGCGCCTGCAGGCAGTCGTTGCTGAAGCGGGTCAGCTCGACCGGCGAGAGCGGCACCCCCAGCCGCTCGCAGATGGCCTTGGCCAGCGTGCGGTGGGCGTTGCCGGAGAAGACCACGATCTCGCGCACGGGGCTGACCCTACGGGTTGGCGGGGACGGTCAGCGCAACTCGGCCAGCGTCGGCCACGGGTTGAACCGGCAGCCGTCGGTGCCCTTGGACTGCTGCATCATCACGGGCGCGAGGGCGCCGCGCCGGGCACAGCCGGCGTGGCCCTTGCCCAGCCAGTGCCCGGTCTCGTGGTTGACCACCAGGTGGCGGTAGTCGCGCAGCGAGCGGCCGGCCCCGTTCCACGGCGGTGTGGCGGTCTGCCAGCGGGTCTGGTTGATGATCACGTGGCGCCCGACGCGGCAGCTGTAGGTCGAGCTGCACCCGCTGGAGAACGACGGCACGGTGCTCGCCTCGGCCAGCACGACGGTGAACGACCCGCCACGGCCGACCGGCCGGAACCGGACGCCCTTGCCGCGCCACCCGCGCGCGTCGTCGTAGGTCTGCTGCACCTGGCGCCGGAACTCCCGCAGGCTCGCGGTGACCCGGCCGCGCGTGGTCACGCTGTAGGTGACCGTCCGGCGTACGTCGACCCGGTGGCGCACGGTGACCGCAGCGGACCTGGCCGTGGCCGGCTCGTGGCCGTCGGCGTAGGCCGTCACCTCGACGCGGAGCCGACGCCCGACGTCGCCGGGCGCGAGCCGGTAGCGGGCGGACCGCGCGCCGCGGACCCGCTCGCCGCCCAGCAGCCAGCGGTAGCGCAGCCGGTCGGGCGCCGTCGACCAGCGGCCGGGGCGGGCGGTGACGACCCGGCCGTAGCGGGCCTCCCCCACGATCCGCGGGTCGCGGCGGTTGACGAGCTCGGCGCGCACGACCCGCACGGTCGGAGCCGACGTCGCACGCCCGGTGCCGCCGGTGCCGTCGGTGCCGTCGGTGGTCGTCGCGGTGACCTCGACGGCGAGCCGGGTGCCGAGGTCGTGGCCGCCGAGCCGGTAGGTCGACGCGGTCGCCCCGCGCACGGCCTGCCCGTCGCGCAGCCAGCGATAGGTCAGCGCGACCGCGGCCGGATCCCAGGTGCCGCCGTCGGCGGTGAGCGTGCCGCCCCAGACGGCCTCCCCCGTCACCGTCGGCGGGACGACGTTGACGACCTCGCCGTCGCGGGCCGAGGCCGGCGTGGGAGCGAGCACGGGGACGAGCACCAGCAGGAGCAGGACCGTCGCCAGGCCGGCGGCTTCGCGGACGCGCATGCGGTCACAGTAGGTGAGACACGGGCCGGTGCTCCGTGGAAGAACGAGCAGACCGGGCCGCGACGACCTCGACCCTAGGCCCAGAGCTGGCCCTCGAGCCGGTCCTCGGCCTCGTCGACCGTGCCCTCGTAGGCGCCGGTGGAGAGGTACTTCCAGCCGCCGTCGCAGACGATGAAGACGATGTCGGCGCGCTCACCGGCCTTGACCGCCTTGGCGGCCTGGCCGAGCGCGGCGTGCAGGATCGCGCCGGTCGAGATGCCGGCGAAGATGCCCTCGAGCTCGAGCAGCTCGCGCACCCGGCGGACGGCGTCGCGGGGGCCCACGGAGAAGCGCCCGTCGATCAGGTCGGCGTCGTAGAGCTCGGGCACGAAGCCCTCGTCGAGGTTGCGCAGGCCATAGACGAGCTCGCCGTAGCGGGGCTCGGCGGCGACGATGCGCACCTCGGGCTTGGCCTGGCGGAAGAAGCGCGAGACGCCCATGAGCGTGCCGGTGGTGCCGAGGCCGGCGACGAAGTGGGTGATCGAGGGCAGGTCGGCGAGCACCTCGGGGCCGGTGCCGCGCTCGTGGGAGAGGGCGTTGGCGGCGTTGCCGTACTGGTAGAGCATCACCCAGTCGGGGTGCTCCTCGGCGACCTGCTTGGCGACGCGGACGGCCTCGTTGGACCCGCCGGCGGCCGGGCTCGAGATGATCTCGGCACCCCACATGTGCAACAGCTGACGGCGCTCGGCGGAGGTGTTCTCGGGCATCACGCAGACGATCCGGTAGCCCTTGAGCTTGGCCGCCATCGCCAGCGAGATGCCGGTGTTGCCCGACGTCGGCTCGAGGATGGTGCAGCCGGGGCGCAGGGTCCCGTCCTTCTCGGCCTCCTCGATCATCATCAGGGCCGGGCGGTCCTTGATCGAGCCGGTCGGGTTGCGGTCCTCGAGCTTGGCCCACAGGCGTACGTCGGGGCTCGGCGAGAGCCGGGGCAGCCCGACGAGCGGGGTGTTGCCGACGGAGGCCAGCAGGTTGTCGTAACGCACCACTCCAGCATGACACCGCGGTGGTGCCCCGCCTCACTCGGACGGGCGGCCGAGACGGGCGGCGGCCTCGGTGCGGTTGCGGGCGCCGAGCTTGGCGAGGATGTTGCTCACGTGGAGGCCGGCGGTCTTCTCGGTGATCACCCGCGCCTGCGCGATCCGGGCGTTGGACAGCCCGCGGGCGACGAGGGTCTGCACCTCGTGCTCGCGCGAGGTGAGCGCGTCGTGGCCGCCGCCCCCACCCCCGCGCGCCAGCGAGCGCACCAGCGCGGTCGCTGCGTCGACGGCCCGCACC
>NZ_JAURVJ010000048.1 GCF_030655615.1 Nocardioides sp. | reverse complement strand
AGGACGCGCTGATCCAGCTCGACATGAGCGAGTACGGCGAGAAGCACACCGTCTCGCGGCTCTTCGGCTCGCCCCCCGGCTACGTCGGCTACGAGGAGGGTGGCCAGCTGACCGAGAAGGTGCGGCGCAAGCCATTCTCGGTCGTGCTGTTCGACGAGGTCGAGAAGGCGCACCCCGACATCTTCAACAGCCTGCTGCAGATCCTGGAGGAAGGTCGCCTGACCGACTCCCAGGGCCGGGTGGTCGACTTCAAGAACACCGTCATCATCATGACGACCAACCTCGGCACCCGTGACATCAACAAGTCGATCCACCTCGGGTTCAACCAGAGTGGTGACGCCGCCGGCTCCTACGAGCGGATGAAGAACAAGGTCCAGGACGAGCTCAAGCAGCACTTCCGTCCCGAGTTCCTCAACCGTGTCGACGAGATCGTCGTCTTCCCGCCGCTGACCCGCGAGCAGATCGTCCACATGGTCGACAACATGATCGCGTCGGTCGAGCTGCGGATGCGCGACCGCGACATGCGGATCGAGCTGACCCAGGCCGCCAAGGACCTGCTCGCCGAGCGGGGCTTCGACCCGGTCCTCGGAGCCCGTCCGCTGCGGCGCACGGTGCAGCGCGAGATCGAGGACTCGATGGCCGAGAAGATGCTCTTCGGCGAGGTCGGGCCCGGTCAGATCGTGCTGGTCGACGTCGAGGGCGAGGGTCCGACCGCGACCTTCACCTTCAAGGGTCAGAAGATGGGCGAGCTGCCCGACCTGCCCCCGCTCGAGACCGCCGACATCGGTGGCCTCGACCTGAGCAAGCCCGTCGAGGACGGCCCGGTCGACATCAAGAAGGCCCCGCCGACCGAGACCGAGGGCGGCGCCGCCGGCACCGGCACCCTCTAGTCCCGCACCACGCTGACCCGTCGCGTCCACGCGACGGGTCAGCGTGGTTTTTGGGGCTAGGTGCTCTGGCGGTAGGTGGTCTGGCCGTGGTCGTCGCCGAAGACGATGACCTTGACCGGGGTGACCTGGAAGACGAGGCCCGGGCCCGGACCGCCGGTGTCCGGGCCGCCCGAGGTGTCGGTGACGAACGTGTCGCCGTCCACCTGCCAGGGCCAGTCGGCGCCGTACTTGGTGTGGTACGCCGCCGCGACGGCCCGCAGCCAGGCGTCGTCGGTGACGCGCGCGGCGGTGCCCTCGACGACGATGTCCTTGCCCTGGGCCCAGCCGTCGGCGCCGAGGGGGCCGGCGGTGACCGCGACGTGCGCGTTGGCCTCGAGGTTGCGCATCTTCTGCTCCTCCTGGCCGGTGACGAACGCGAACGCCTGGTCGTGCCAGACGCCCACGAGCGGCACGGCGTGCGGGCGACCGTCGGCGCGGACGGTCACGAGCCAGTAGAGCGGGGCGTCCTCGAGGCGCTCCTCGACCTCGGCCCAGGGTGGGGCGGCGGCGTCGGCGTCGCCGTAGCGGGCGTCGACCTGTCCGGTGAACTCAGCCATGTCTCTACCGACACCGGGCGGCCGGCGGAGTCATCGGTGGGTGCGGTCAGGGCAAGGCGTAGGTGTCCGGGCCGGTGCGGGTGACGAGCGCGTCGGCGAGCAGGCTCTCGAGGCACCGCGTCCGTTGGGTCCCGTCGGCCCAGGCGGCGTCGAGGGAGGTGCGGTGCACGGGCCCGTCGCTGTCGCGCAGCACCGCGAGCAGGCGCCCCCGGCACTGCCGGTCGGTGCCGGCCCAGGCCTGGGTCCTGCGCGCCGGACCGTCGTACGCCGGCCGCCCGGCCTGGTTCCAGGCGCACCGGCCGGCGATCGGGCAGGTCCCGCACCGGGGCGCGGCCGCCGTGCAGACCAGCGCCCCGAGCTCCATGACCGCGACGGCCCAGGTCGCGGCGGTGGCCTCGTCGTCGGGCAGCAGGCCGGTGGCGAGGTCGCGCTCGGCACGGGTGACCGCCGTGGTGGGGAACTCGACGCCCGAGACCGCCCGGGCGAGGACCCGCCGGACGTTGGTGTCGAGCACGACGTGCCGGCGGCCGTAGGCGAAGCTCGCCACCGCGGCCGCGGTGTAGTCGCCGACGCCCGGCAGCGCGACCAGGTCGTCGTAGGCGTCGGGCACGACGCCGTCGTGCCGCTTGACGATCGCCACCGCGGACCCGTGCAGCCGCAGGGCCCGGCGCGGGTAGCCCAGTCGGCCCCACGCGCGGACCGCCTCGCCGGTCGGCTCGGCGGCGAGGTCGGCCGGGGTGGGCCAGCGCTCCAGCCACGCCTCGTGCACCGGCAGCACCCGCGCCACCGGGGTCTGCTGCAGCATCAGCTCCGAGACGAGCACCGACCACGCCGACGCCTCGGGTCGACGCCACGGCAGGTCCCGCTGGTGCTCGGCGTACCAGGCCAGCACCGGCTCGTGGAGCGACGACTCGGGCACCGGACGATTGTCCTGCGGTGTGGCACCGCCGCGGAGGCCGGGTCGCTCGTTAGCGTCAGGTCCCATGTCGACCCGGAGGCCAGCAGCACGCGCGCCGCAGTCTCCCGGCGTCTACTGGCGGCGCCGGGCCATGGTGGCCGGCACGGCCGTCCTGCTGGTCGTCGCGACCGTCGACCTGGTCCGCGACGACGACGCAGCCCCGAGCGGCGACACTGCCCAGCAGGTCGTCGGCATCCCGCAGCCGAGCGCGACGCCGACCTCGACCGCGACGCCGGTCCGGAAGAAGAAGCGCGGGAAGGGCGTCCTGCAGCCCGCTTCGCCGACCACCACGACGCCGCCGGCCCCCGAGCCGGCCGACCCCGTCGGTGCCTGTGCCGACTCCGACATCGCCATGACCCCCGTGATGGCGCCGGCCGTGGCCGGTCGCAAGATCCTGGTCACCCTCGCGCTGCGCACCCGCGAGGCGGAGGCCTGCACGTGGACGCTGAGCCGCGAGAGCCTGGCCTACAAGATCACCGATGGCGACGACGACGTCTGGTCGAGCAGCGAGTGCCCCGGGCAGCTGCCCGAGGACGAGATCGTCGTGCGCCGTGACGTCACCGCGACCTATCGGATGGCGTGGAGCGGCCGGACGTCCAGCCGCGACTGTCCCGGGTCGATGAGGTTCGTCCCGCCGGGGGACTACGCCGTCCAGGCGGCCGCGATCGGCGGCGAGCCCTCGGCGGTGGTCCCGTTCGTGCTCGCCGACCCGGCCGACGTGCAGCCGAAGGGCCCGATCGGTCCGCCGCTGCCCGAGGGCGTCGGCTAGACGTACCGCTCGAGAATGGTCGACTCGGCGAGCCGCGAGAGCCCCTCGCGCACGCTGCGCGCACGGAGCTCGCCGACGCCGTCGACGATCTGCAGGTCGTCGATGCCGGCGGACAGCAGCTTCTGCAGGGTGCCGAAGTGCTCGACGAGGCGGTCGACCACGGGCGCGGGCAGCCGCGGGACCTTGGCGAGCAGCCGATAGCCACGGGGCGCGACGGCACCGTCGAGGTGCTCGGCGGTGCCGAGGCCGAGGACGCGGGCGGCGGAGGCGGGGTCGACGAGGTCGGTGGCCGAGAGCGCCTCGAGCCGGCCGAGCAGGACCTCGGGGCTCTTGGTGCGCCGGCCGCCGGGCACGTAGTCGCGGATCACCAGCTCGCGCTCGGCGTCGACGCCGGTGATCAGCTCCTCGAGCTGGAGCGAGAGCAGGCGGCCGTCGCTGCCGAGCTCGAGCACGTAGTCCTCGATCTCGCGGGCGATGCGGGTGACCATCTCGAGGCGCTGTGCCACGACCGCGACGTCGCGGACGGTGACGAGGTCCTCGATCTCCAGGGCCGAGAGGGTGCTGGAGACCTCGTCGAGGCGCAGCTTGTAGCGCTCGAGCGTGGCCAGGGCCTGGTTGGCGCGGGAGAGGATCTTGCCGGAGTCCTCCAGGACGTGGCGGGTCTCGCCGACGTAGGCCGCGATGATCTGCATCGACTGCGACACCGAGATCACCGGGAACCCGGTCTGCTTGGCGACCCGGTCGGCGGTGCGGTGGCGGGTGCCGGTCTCCTCGGACGGGATGGTGTGGTCGGGCATCAGGTGGACCGCGGCCCGGATGATCCGGGTGAGGTCGCGGTCGACGATGATGCCGCCGTCCATCTTGGCCAGCTCGCGCAGGCCGGTCGCGGTGAACGGCACGTCGAGGGCGAACCCGCCCGTCGAGATGGACTCGACCGTCCGGTCGTGCCCGATCACGATGAGCGCTCCGGTGCGCCCGCGCAGGATCCGCTCGAGGCCGTCGCGCAGGGCGGTGCCGGGGGCGGTCTGCGCGAGGGTGGCGCGCAGGCGCAGCTGCTCCTCGCTGCGGCCGTCAGTCATGCCGGAACCTTATCCGTCGTCGACGACCTCCAACGCGTGCTTGGTGCGGGAGTCGAGATGGAGCAGGTGCAGCGCCGACCTCACGTCGCGCACCTCGACCACCCGCATGCCCTCCACGACCCGGTCGGTGCGCGCCGACCGGGGACCCGCGGGCTCCTCGCGTCCGGCGGCGGCCGCCGGCACCACCGCCATCTTGAACCCCAGCCGCGACGCCTCGGCCAGTCGTTGCGGCAGGTCGCGCACCCGGCGCAGCTCGCCGGCCAGCCCGATCTCGCCCATGGCCACCACGCCTACGGGCGGCGGGGTGACGAAGGTGGCCGAGGCGAGCGCCACCGCGACGGCCAGGTCGGCCGCCGGCTCGGACAGCCGGGCCCCGCCGACGGTCGAGGCGAAGACGTCGTGGGCGTGGAGCCGGATGCCGCAGTGCTGCTGCAGGACCGCCAGCACCATCGCGATCCGTGAGCTGTCGAGGCCCGAGACGGTACGGCGGGGCCGCTCGAGCGGCGACGGGGTGACGAGCGCCTGCACCTCGGCCAGGAGCGGGCGGCGTCCCTCCATCGTCACCGCCACGCAGGTGCCGGCGACGCGGCCGTGGAGGTGCTCGACGAAGAGCCCGGTCGGGTCGGCCACCGCCGTGATGCCGTCGGCGGCCAGGTCGAAGCAGCCGACCTCGTCGATCGGGCCGAAGCGGTTCTTGACGGCACGCACCATCCGGAACCGGCTGTTGCGGTCGCCCTCGAACTGCAGCACCACGTCGACGAGGTGCTCCAGCACGCGGGGGCCGGCGATGCCGCCGTCCTTGGTGACGTGGCCGACCAGCACCGTGGCGATGTCGCGGGTCTTGGCGACCCGGACCAGCGCGGCCGAGACCTCCTTGACCTGGGTGACGCCGCCGGGCACGCCCTCGACGCCGGCCACCCCGATCGTCTGCACCGAGTCGACGACCAGCAGGTCGGGCCGGACCTGCTCGATGTGGGTGAGGATCGCGCCGAGGTCGGTCTCGGCGGCGAGGTAGAGCTCGTCGTGGACGCCGCCGGTGCGGTCGGCGCGCAGCCGCACCTGGCTCGCCGACTCCTCGCCCGTCACGTAGAGCACCCGCCGCCCGGAGCGCGCGGTCTGGGCGGCCACCTCGAGCAGCAGGGTGCTCTTGCCCACGCCGGGCTCGCCCGCGAGCAGGATGGCCGCGCCCGGCACCAGCCCGCCGCCGAGCACCCGGTCGAGCTCGGCGACGCCCGTGCCGCGGAAGGCCGCCTCGTTGACCTGGACCTGCCCGATCGGCACGGCCGCCGTCGTCACCGGGCCCGCGCTGGTGCGCAGCGTCGGCGCCGTGCCCTCGGCGACCGAGCCCCACGCCTGGCACTCGCCGCACCGCCCGACCCACTTGCCGGTCTCCCAGCCGCACTCGGCGCAGCGGTACTGCGGTCGGGGGGCACGTGCGGTGGTCTTCGCCATGCTCCGCACGCTAGACGGGACCACCGACAGTCACCCGCGCGGGCGCTCGGCCGCGTGTCGGCGTACGGATAGGATCCGCTTTGGATCGATCCAGAGGGGGCCCGGCATGGAACGCATCACCCGCATCTCCTCGCGCGTCCCCGCCGTCGCGCCCACCCTCGCCGACGTCGCCGAGCGCGCGGGGGTCTCGCGCCAGACCGTCTCCAACGCCGTCAACAACCCCGACCTGCTGCGCACCGACACCCTGGCGCGCGTGCAGGAGGCGATCGTAGAGCTCGGCTACGTGCCCAACCGCGCCGCGCGCAACCTGCGCACCCGCGCCTCGCACCTGATCGGCCTGAGGATGAGCCCGGTCCAGGAGGGCACCGCCAACGCCGCGATGGACCGCTTCGTCCACTCCCTCGTCTGGACCTCCCGCGAGGCTGGCTACCACGTGCTGCTGTTCTCGGGTGAGGGTCCCGACCCGCTCGAGGGCTACGACGACCTGCTGCGCTCGACCGCGGTCGATGCCTTCGTGGTCACCGACACCTACCTCGGCAACCCGCAGGCCACCTGGCTGCGCGACCGCCGCGCCCCGTTCGTCGCGTTCGGCCGGCCGTGGGGAGACGAGGCGGCCAAGCACCCGTGGGTCGACGTCGACGGGGCCGCCGGCACGGCCCTCGCCACCCAGCACCTCCTCGACCAGGGCCACACCCGCATCGCGTGGATCGGCTGGCGCAAGGACTCCTTCATCGGCGAGGACCGCCGCGCCGGCTGGAGCCGCGTCCTGCGCGAGCGCGGCCACCCGACCACCGGCATGGCCTCCCGCGTCGAGGACACCGTCTGGAGCGGCCGCGAGGCCAGCGGCGTCCTGCTCGACGAGGCCGACCCCACAGCGTTCGTCTGCGCCTCCGACACCCTCGCCATGGGCGTGCTCCACACCCTCGCCGAGCGCGGCCTCCACCCCGGCCGTGACATCGCCGTCGTCGGCTTCGACGACTCCCAGGTCGCCCAGGTCGTCCACCCCGGCCTCACCTCCGTGCGCCAGCCGCTCGAGGAGGTCGCCATCGCGGTCGTGCGCTCGCTCGAGGACCTCCTCGCCACCCCGTCCTACGTCGGCGCGGGGCTGCTCCTCACGCCGACGCTCACGGTGCGCGGGTCCGGCTGAACGCCGGCGCCAGTCTCAGAAGTCCTTCGACCACACGTTGACCGCGTAGTCGACCTCGAGCCCCTCGTGGTGCCGGACGATCTCGTCGGCGACCGACGGCTTGAACTCGATCCGCACCACCGCCTCGAGGTCGGCGCGCGAGGTGAACCGCCACCCCATGTCGACCTGCGTGCGCGTCCAGCCGCGCGTGACCCAGAACCGCTCGATGTCGGCGGGCGGGGGGAGGTGTGGGTAGCCGCGGCGGAACCACGCGCCGAAAGTGGAGCGCGAGCCGTCGTTGTCGACCACCAGGGCGGTGCCGCCCCGACGTACGACGCGGTCGAGCTCGGTCAGGCCGGGCTCGCAGCCCGGGCCGAAGAAGTAGGCCCAGCGCACGTGCACGACGTCGACCGAGCCGTCGGGCAGGGGCACGTCCTGGGCCGTGCCGGGCAGTACACGGACGTGGCCGAGCCCCGCCGTACGACGCCGCGCGAGCGCCATCAGGTCGGGGTGCGGCTCCACGCCGACGACGCTCCCCGCCCGGGCGGCGAAGAGCGGCAGGTGGAAGCCCGTCCCGCAGCCGAGGTCGAGGACGGTGCGCCCGGACCAGTCGACACGCGACTCGAGCGCCGCCCACAACCGGCCGTCGGGGTCTACGGCGCGGTTCTCCACCTCGTAGGTCGCGGTGTGCTTCCAGATGTTGGGGCTGGGGACGGCCCCGGGCAACGGTCGGCTCACCGGTCCGCGACCAGTCGGACTCAGATCCGGACGAGGCCGCCGGGCGTCATCACCTGGGCGGCGAGGATGCCGGGGGTGCCGTGCGGGGCGACCCACTCGACCTTGACGTCCTCGAGCGGCGCCTCGACGGTCTCGCCGAGCCACTCGCTCACGCGCTGCGGGTCGCCGGCGATCTCCAGGCAGGCCAGGGAGAACGTCGCGTCGGAGCCGGTCGAGGGGTGCAGCTCGGCGGGGCTGTCCCACTCGATGAAGAAGGGCAGCTGCGGGTCGGAGAGCAGGCCGTTGACGCCGATCTGCTTCCAGAGCAGCTCGGTGCCGTCGGGGAGGTGGCGGTTGCCCTTGACCGACGACCGCCCGAGGCGCGCCTCGATGATGCTGATGTCGTCGACCGCGACGACCCAGCCGAGCCAGCCGCCACCGGCGGCCGAGCGGGCCTTGACGGCCTGGCCGAACGGCGCCTTGTCGGACGCCGGGTGGTCGAGGGCCTCGACGACCTCGAGATAGGTCTTGTCGGCCAGCGGGAGGATGCGGTTGCGGGTGCCGAAGCGCGGGTGGATGCCACCGTCGACGAAGTGACGCCCGAGCAGGTGACCGATGCGCTGGGCCGTGGCGTCGAGTCCGTCAGGGCCGGCGGCGTAGGAGAGATGGTCGAGGCGCATACGGATCATTGTCAGCAGAGCGTTCGACGGCTCCGACGCCGGGGTGCCGATGTCTTGATGTCAAGAGGTCCCGCTCGGAGAGTGAGACGACCTCATCCGTCGGGGTGACGAGTCCAGAGGTCCGGCGACGGGTCAGCGCGGGTCGGCGGGGTGCAGCGCGAGCGCCGACCGCGACCGCACGTGGGCGTCGCAGTGCCGCACGAGCTCGGCGTAGGCCTCCGGCCCCATGAGCGCCACGAGCTCGGGCTCGTGGGTGACGTAGACCGGCTCGGGGGCGACGTGGGCCTCGGTGTTGCTCGAGCAGTACCAGTCGAGGTCGTGCCCGCCGGGGCCCCAGCCGGCGCGCTCGTACTCGCCGATCGACACCTCGGTGTAGGTGGTCCCGTCGGTGCGCGTGACCTCGCGGAACGTACGCCGCAGCGGCAGCTGCCAGCAGACGTCGGGCTTGGTCTCGAGCGGGTTCTTCTCGAGCACGAACGCCAGCGCGTGCAGGGCGCAGCCCGCGCCGAGGTGGAAGTCGGTGCGGTTGTGGAAGACGCACGCGGACTGGCCGTCGACCTCGTGGGCGAGGGTCTTGCGGTCGCCCTCGTCGTCGGTCTCGATCCAGTCCTTCTTCTTCACCTTGCGGCCGGGGTGGAACTGCCACAGCGTCTCGTCGAGCATCCCGACGTAGCCCGCGACCCGCTTCTCGTCCTCGTCGCCGGCGAAGTGGGCGCCGAGGGTGCAGCAGCCGGTGTCGGGGGAGTCGGCGTAGATGCCTTTGCACCCCTGGCCGAAGATGCACGAGAAGCTGCTGGTCAGCCACGTCAGGTCGCAGCGCATCATCTCGGTCTCGTCGGCCGGGTTGACGAACTCCACGAACGCGCGGGGGAAGACGACATCGACCTCGGGCACGGCCCAACCCTACGGGGCTGGCTCACCCCGACGTGGCACGTCCCACACGAGGCGGCCGGGTACGGTTGAGCCATGCGCCTCGGCGTCCTCGACATCGGTTCCAACACCGGCCACCTCCTCGTGGTGGACGCCCACGACGGCGCCGCGCCGCTGCCGGCGTTCTCCTACAAGCAGCCGCTGCGGCTCGCCGAGCACCTCGACGAGGCCGGTGCGGTCTCGCCGACGGGCATCGACGCGCTGGCGGCGTTCACGGCGGAGGCGCTGGTCGTCGCCGAGGACAAGGGCTGCGAGGACATGCTGTCCTTCGCGACCTCCGCGGTCCGTGACGCCGTCAACAGCGACGACGTCCTCTCCACCGTGCGCGACCGCACCGGCGTCGACATCGGCGTGCTGTCCGGCGAGGACGAGGCGCGCCTGACGTTCCTCGCCGTACGTCGGTGGTTCGGCTGGTCCGCGGGCCGCCTGGCGGTCTTCGACATCGGCGGCGGCTCGCTCGAGATCGCGGGCGGGGGCGACGAGAGGCCCGACGTGGCCTGGTCGCTGCCCCTCGGCGCGGCCCGCCTGGCGCGCTCGATGTTCGCCGAGCAGCCCGACGAGGCCGGGCTCAAGGCCATCCGCAAGAAGATCCGCGCCGAGATAGCCCGCGACGCGGGCAACCTGCTGCGCGCCGGCACGCCCCACCGCGCGGCGGCGACGTCCAAGACGTTCCGCTCACTGGCCCGCATCTGCGGGGCCGCGTCCTCCGACGAGGGATCCCTGGTGCCGCGCAGCCTGCCGCTCGAGACCCTGCGCGGCTGGATCCCCAAGCTCGTCGCCATGGACCGCGACGACCTCGCCCACCTGCCCGGCGTCTCGCCGAGCCGCACCCACCAGATCGTGCCGGGCGCGCTCGTCGCCGAGGCCTGCATGGACATCTTCGACCTGGCCGAGCTCGAGATCTGCCCCTGGGCGCTGCGCGAGGGCGTCATCCTCGAGCGCATCGACCGGTTCAGCATCGCCAACGTGCCCGCCCGCCCGTCGGGCCCGACCCGATGACCCGGGTCGGCCTCTCGACGTCGTCGGTCTATCCCGAGTCGACTGCCCACGCCTTCACCTACGCCGCCGCGATCGGCTACGACGCAGTCGAGGTCATGGTCGGCATCGACGCGCTCAGCCAGCAGACGTCCGCGGTCCTGCAGCTCTCCGAGCACCACGGCGTCCCGATCAGCGCGGTCCACGCGCCCTGCCTGCTCTTCACGCAGCGGGTCTGGGGCACCGAGCCGTGGGGCAAGCTCGAACGGTCGGCCGAGATGGCGTCCGAGGTCGGCGCCGAGGTGGTCGTGGTGCACCCGCCCTTCCGCTGGCAGAAGGACTACGCCCGCGACTTCGTCAACGGCATCGCCGCGCTCGAGAACTCCACCGGCATCAGGTTCGCCGTCGAGAACATGTATCCCTGGCGGGCCACCAAGAAGCGGGGCGCCGAGATGTACCTCCCCGGCTGGGACCCCTCGGCCGAGCCCTACGCCAACACGACGATCGACCTCAGCCACGCCGCCATCGCCCACTCCGACGTGATCGAGATGGCCGACCGGCTCGGCGACCGCCTGCGCCACGTGCACCTCACCGACGGCAGCGGCTCGGCCACGGACGAGCACCTCGTGCCCGGCCGTGGGTCCATGGGGGCCCAGGCCTTCCTCGAGCACCTCGCCAGGACGGGCTTCGCCGGGGAGATCGTCGTCGAGATCAACACGCGCAAGTGCGCGACCCGTGAGGAGCGAGAGGCCGACCTGCGCGAGTCGCTGCTCTTCGCCCGCGAGCACTTCGCCGTGCCCACGCCCTGACGCGGTCCCGGCCGAGCGTCACGCGCTGACCAGCCCGGTCTCGTACGCCGTCACGACGAGCTGCGCGCGGTCGCGGGCGCCGAGCTTGAGGAACAGCCGCGACACGTGGGTCTTGGCGGTCAGCGGCGAGAGGACGAGCTCGGCGGCGATCTCCTGGTTGGACAGGCCGCGGCCGACCAGCGCGAGGATCTCGCGCTCGCGGGGGGTGAGCTGCTCGAGCCGGCTCTGGTCGGGCGGTGTCGGGGCGTCGGGCGGCGCGGGCGGAGCGACCGGGTGGGAGGCGACATAGGCCTCGATGAGGCGCATGGTCACCTGCGGGGCGAGCAGGGCCTGCCCGTCGTGGACCAGGCGTACGGCCTCGATGAGGGCCTCGGGCTCGACGTCCTTGAGCAGGAAGCCGGCGGCCCCGGCGCGCAGTGCGCCGAAGACGTACTCGTCGAGCTCGAAGGTCGTCAGCACGACGACGCGGGTGCCGGACAGGCGCGGGTCGGCGGTGATCCGGGCGGTGGCCTCGAGACCGTCGACGCGGGGCATCCGGATGTCCATGAGCACCACGTCGGGCACCAGCGCGACGGCGAGCTCGACGGCCTCGGCGCCGTCGACGGCCTCGCCGACCACGTCGAGGTCGGGCTCGGAGTCGAGCAGCGCCCGGAAGCCCGCGCGCACCAGCGTCTGGTCGTCGACCAGCAGCACCCGGATCGTCACGGCACTCCCACCGGCAGCGACGCCGACACGCGCCAGCCGCCCTCGGCCCGTGGTCCCGCCTCGAGGGTGCCGCCGACCGCGGCCGCGCGCTCGCGCATGCCCCGCAGGCCGTTGCCGGAGCCGGTGCCTTCGAGCGGGGTCGGTGCGGTGCCGCCGTCGTCCTCGACCTCGATGACCACCATCTCGCGCAGGCCGTCGTCGCCGCGGGTGACCCGCACCCGCGCCGAGGTCGGTCCGGCGTGGCGCATCACGTTGGTCAGCGCCTCCTGGACGATCCGGTAGCCGGTCGCCCCGACGGCCGCGGGGAGTGCTCCGGCCGCCGGGTCGATCCGGACGTCGAGGTCGATCCCCGCCGAGCCCAGGCCGTCGCGCAGGCTGCCGATCTCGGCGAGACCCTGCGTGGGCAGGACCGGTGCCGCCGGGTCGTCGTCCTGGCGGAGCAGGCCGAGCATCGAGCGCAGGTCGCCGAGGGCCTCGCCGCTGACCTTCTTGATGTCGCGCAGGGTGGCCCGTGCCTGCTCGGGGTCGCGGTCGAGGAGGTGCGCGCCCACCCCCGCCTGGACGTTGATCGCGACCATGGCGTGGGCCACGACGTCGTGGACGTCGCGGGCGATACGCAGCCGCTCCTCGCCGACGCGGCGCAGGGCCTCCTCCTCGCGGTTGCGCTCGGCGGACTCGGCGCGCTCGACGAGCGCGGCTGTGTAGCAGCGACGGTCGTGGGCGGCGACCCCGAGCGCGAGCGGCAGGGCGACGAGGGCGAGGTTCTTGAGGGTGTCCCAGTCGCTGATGCTGTGCGGGCTGTAGACCAGGATGATCGTGAGGACCGCGGGGAAGGTGGCCGCAGCGGTCCACAGCGCGGCGCGCCGCCCGAGGCTGCTGGCCAGGCCGTAGGCGCAGACCACGGCCGGGATCGCGATGGTCTGGTAGATGCTCGACGTGCTGGTGATGCCGACGAGGGCCACCATCGCGAGGACCATCGCCAGCACCGGGTGGCGCCGGCGTACGACGATCGGCAAGCAGGCCACGAGGATCGCCAGCACGGCCGCCACGGTGACGGTGGACTTCGCGTTGCGGTCGAGCTCGACGAGCATCGCGGCCGCGCACAGCACTGCCGCCACGACGTCGAGGACGCGTGGCGGCAATGCGGGCAGGCGGGTCACGTCTCGACGGTAGACCCGTCACGACCCGCCCGGCGTCGTCCTCAGGGAGTATTCGCGAGCGTGGGAGGACGCTCGGTGAGGACGACCGGCTCCTCGCGGAACCCGATCCGGTCGTGCAGGCGGCGCAGCGGCATCGGCGACCACCAGTTCCACTTGCCCAGCAGGCCCATCAGCGCCGGCACGAGGAGCGAGCGGACGACGAACGCGTCGACCAGGACGCCGACGGCCGTGGCGACGCCGATCTGCTGGATGAAGGAGATCTCGCTGGTGCTGAAGGCGCCGATCGCGACCGCCAGCAGGATTGCCGCGGCGGTGACGACGCTGCCGGTGCGGCCCAGGCCGGTGGCGACGGCCTCGCGCTCGGTGAGCCCGGAGTCACGGGCCTCCTTGATCCGGCCCAGCAGGAAGACGCCGTAGTCGGTCGACAGGGCGAAGACCAGGGCGGCCGCGACGAGGAAGTCGGTCGGCTCGATGCCGCCGTTGGGCGTGTAGCCGAGGAGCCCGGTGAGCCGGCCGTCCTGGTAGACCCAGGTCAGGGCGCCGAGCGAGACGCCGACGGTGAGCGTGTTCATCACGACCGCCTTGAGGGGCAGCACGACCGAGCCGGTCATCAGCCAGAGCACGAGCAGGGTCAGCAGCACCAGCAGCCCGACGGCGAGCGGCAGGCTGGAGCCGATCGCGTCCTGCTGGTCGACGAACTCGGCCGCGGGTCCGGCGACGAGGGCGTCGCTGCCGAGCTCGTCGGCCAGGTCGCGGACCTCGCCGACCACGCGCTGGGCGTCGTCGCCGGCGGGGTCCCCGGCGACGGAGAGGTCGACCTGCCACGTGTCGGCGTCGAGCTGGACGGCCGGGGTGGCCTCCTCGACCCCGGACAGCTGCGCCGCACGCTCGGCCAGGGTGGTGGCCCGGTCGGCGTCGGCGGTCTCGATCGCCACGGTCACCGGGGTGGTGCCGGTGGCGTCGTACTGCTCGGCGAGGGTGTCGGACACGACCCGGGCGCTGAGGTCCTTCGGCACGGCGGTGGCGTCGACGGGGGTCCACTCGGCGCGCAGCGCCGGGGCGGCGAGGGCGACCATGACGACGGCGGTGACCGCGGCGACGGTGCCGGGGCGGCGCATGACGGCGTGCGACAGGCGGTACCAGCGGCCCTCGGACGCCGTACGACGACGGCGGGCGAGCTTGGCGCCCCACAGTCCGAGGACGGCCGGGGTGATGACCAGCGAGGCGATCGCGGCGACCACCGCGACGACGGCGCCGGCGACGCCCATCGACTTGAGGAAGCCCAGCGGGAACACGGCGAGCGTGGCCAGCGCGACAGCGACGGTGGCGGCGGAGAAGGCGACCGTGCGGCCGGCCGTGGCCATCGTGGTGAGGACGGCGCCGACGGTCGGGCCCTGCTTGTCGAGCTCCTCGCGGTAGCGGGTCAGCAGGAACAGCGTGTAGTCGATCGCCAGGCCGAGTCCCAGGCCGATGACGAGGTTGAGGGCGAAGACGCTCAGGCCGTAGACCTGGTTGATCCCGGCGAGTGCGAGGAAGGTGCCGAGCACCGTGGTGACGCCGACGACGAGCGGCAGCAGTGCTGCGCGGCCGCCGAAGATGAGCAGCGACAGGAGCAGCAGGATCGGGAAGGCCATCAGCTCGGCGCGGCCGAGGTCCTCGCCGACCTGCTCGCCGATCTGGAGGCCGGCGACGGCGCCGCCGCCGACGCTGACGTCGGGGTCGTCGGCGAAGACGTCGATCGTGTCGCCGGCGACCTCCTCGCTGTCGGCTGCGGCGTCGATCGTGCCGAGCACGATGGCCGAGCTGCCGTCGCGGGCCTGGCCGCCGGGCATCGCCTCGACGATGCCGGGCACGTCGGCGAGCCGGTCGGCGACCGCCTCGGCCTGGTCGGGGTCGCCGACCAGGACGACGAGCCCGGGCGAGGTCTCGCGGCCGGTGGCGGCCTCGATCCGCTCGACCGCGCGGGCCGAGTCGGCGTCGGCGGGGGCGAACCCGCCGTCGGTGTCGAGCGCCCCGGCGACCGGGCCGCCGATGGCGCCGGCGACGACGACGAAGAGGAAGACGGCCACGAGGGCGCGTCGGGGGTGGTCGTGGATGGCCCT
>NZ_JAURVJ010000058.1 GCF_030655615.1 Nocardioides sp. | reverse complement strand
TTCGACGTCGTCGGCTGGGACGGCTGCCTCTACCCCTACACGTTCAACATCGACGACTACATGCCGATCACCGGCAAGGTCCACCAGCCGCCGCCGGTGCACCAGGTCTTCGAGGGTCACAACTTCGTGATCTGCAACTTCCTGCCCCGCAAGGTCGACTACCACGAGCTCGCCGTGCCGGTGCCCTACTACCACTCCAACGTCGACTCCGACGAGGTGATGTTCTACGTCGGCGGCGACTACGAGGCACGCAAGGGCTCGGGCATCGGCCTCGGCTCGATCTCGCTGCACCCCGGCGGCCACGCCCACGGCCCGCAGCCCGCAGCCATCGAGGCCTCGCTCGGCGTCGACTACTTCGAGGAGTCGGCCGTCATGGTCGACACCTTCGCCCCCCTCGAGCTCGGCGAGGGCGGCCTCGCCTGCGAGGACCCCGACTACGCCTGGAGCTGGGCGCGCGGGTTGCCGGGCTAGGGGTGGTCGGTGGGGGTTCTGCGCTGGAACTCCTGGTGGTGGGGTGATGTTTCGGCGCAGGAGGTGGAGATTCACCGCCTCAGCGGAGGTTTTCCACGTGCCTGCCCCGCAGGACAGGTTCTCGGCCAGAACTCCCGCTTCCCGGTCGAAGGATTGACCGAGAACCTCCAGTTCCGGCGCAGAACCCACCCCGCTTGGCCCGGTCGGGCAGCCTGGTCGCATGCGCCGACCGCACGTGCTCGCCCTGACCGTCGCCGCCTCGCTCCTGTTCGTCGGCTGCTCCGACGACCCGGACAACGAGGCCAACCCCGACACCCGCACCGGCACCGCCGAGGACACCGACGGCCCCGAGCCGACCGACGACGCCGCGGCCGACGACGACCTGCAGGTCAGCGAGGTGGCGACCGGGCTCGTGACGCCGTGGGGCCTGGCGCCGCTCGAGGACGGCGGGCTCTTGATCGGGTCGCGCGACGACGCCGAGATCTCGCTGCTGCCGGCCGGCGGCGGCGAGCCCACCGTGGTCGGGTCGGTCGACGGCGTGCGCGCCGAGGGTGAGAGCGGGCTGCTCGGGCTGGCGCTGACCGAGGACGAGTCGACGCTCTACGCCTATCGCACCGGCGACTCCGAGAACGGTGTCGTCAAGATGAGCTGGGACGGCGAGACGCTCGGCGCGCCCGAGGAGGTCGTCTCCGGGATCCCCGGTGGCGCGTCGTTCCACCAGGGTGGCGGCCTGGTGATCGGCCCCGACGACCTGCTCTACCTCGGCACCGGCGACAACGGGAACCCGCCCGACGCCCAGGACGCCGACTCGCTGTCGGGCAAGGTGCTGCGCTTCACGCTCGACGGCGAGCCCGCTCCCGACAACCCGTCGGGCTCGGCCGTCCTCAGCCTCGGCCACCGCAACGTCGAGGGCCTCGTCTTCGACGACGACGGCCGGCTGTGGGAGTCGGAGTTCGGCCAGGACCGCTTCGACGAGCTCAACCTCGTCGAGGCCGGCAGCAACTACGGCTGGCCCGAGGTCGAGGGCACCGGAGGTGGCGACGAGTACGTCGACCCCGCCGCCGTCTGGAGCACCGACGACGCCTCGCCGTCGGGCATCGCCTGGTGGGACGGCTCGTTGTGGCTGGCCGGTCTCCAGGGCGAACGGCTCTGGGAGGTCGAGCCCGAGGGCGCCGACGTCACGACCGTGGCTGAGCCCGTGGCCCACCTGACCGGCCGCTTCGGCCGGGTCCGCAACGCCGTCAGCACCGCCGACGGCTCGACGCTGTGGGTCGTCACCTCCAACACCGACGGGCGCGGCGACCCGGACGACGGTGACGACCGGCTCCTCTCGATCACCCGCTGACCACCCGCCGACCACCCGCCGACACCGCCGACGGCCGGCTACTTCGAGGTCGACAACCGGAACTGCCGCACCGAGAGCGGCACGAAGACGGCCAGGATGAGCACGACCCACAGCAGCGTGTAGACGACCGGGTGCTGCATCGACCAGGCGTCGGGCGCGGCCTGGCCGCCGGTGTTGCCGAAGAGCTCGCGGCTGGCCTGGGTGATCGTCGAGACCGGGTTGTAGAGCACGAACTTGAGCAGCACCCCGTCGAACGACTCGGTCGGGACGAACGCGTTGGACACGAAGGTCAGCGGGAAGATGACGACGAACGAGGCGTTGTTGACGACGTCGACGCTCGGGACGAGCAGGCCGACCCACGCCATGATCCAGCTGATCGCGTAGGCGAAGAGCAGCAGCAGCAGGAAGCCGAGGGCGGCGTCGACGACGCCGTTGCGGATGCGCCAGCCGACGAGCAGCCCGGTCAGCGCCATGATGATGAGCGACAGGACGTTGTAGACGACGTCGGACGTCGTCCGGCCGACGAGCACCGCGGCTCTCGACATCGGCAGCGACCGGAACCGGTCGATGATGCCCTTCTGCATGTCCTCGGCCAGGCCCGCGCCGGTGAACGTCGCGCCGAAGACGACCGTCTGGGCGAAGATGCCCGCGATCAGGAACTCCTTGTAGTTGACCGCACCGGGCGGCTCGATCGCGCCGCCGAAGACGTAGGCGAAGAGCAGCACGAACATGATCGGGCTGATCAGCACGAAGACGAGCACCTCGGGCACCCGCTTGATCTTGATCAGGTTGCGCTGGGCGACGACCCAGCCGTCGTTGACGGCCTGCATGGCGCTCATCGGGCGACCTCCTCGGTCTCGCTGGGCTCGGGTGGGGCGCCGTCCTCGACCGCACGCCCGGTCAACGACAGGAAGACGTCGTCGAGGGTCGGCCGGCGCAGGCCGATGTCGAGCACCCGGATCGACTCGCGCTCGAGCTCGTCGAGCAGGCGGCGCAGGGCCGCCGTGCCGTCCTGGACGGCCGCGCCGACCGAGCGCTCGTCGCTCTGCACGTCGCCGACGGCGAGCGGGCCGAGCAGCCTGACGACGGCCTCGACGTCGGAGTCCTCGGCCACCACGACCTCGACGCGCTCGCCGCCCGTCTGGGACTTGAGCTCGTCGGCCGTGCCGCGGGCGATGGCCAGGCCGTGGTCGATGACGACGATGTCGTCGGCGAGCCGGTCGGCCTCCTCGAGGTACTGCGTCGTCAGCAGCAGCGTCGTGCCCGAGCCGACGAGCTCGCGGATGACCTCCCACATCTGCTGCCGGGCGCGTACGTCGAGCCCGGTGGTCGGCTCGTCGAGGATGAGCACCGGCGGGGCCGCGACGAGCGCGCCCGCGAGGTCGAGACGTCGGCGCATGCCGCCGGAGTAGGTCTTGGAGGGCCGGTCGCCGGCGTCGGCCAGGTCGAACCGCTCCAGCAGCTCACGGGCCCGCTCGCGGGAGCGCTGCTTGCCCAGGCCGTAGAGGCGACCGACCATCGTGAGGTTCTCGAAGCCGGTGAGGTATTCGTCGACCGCGGCGTACTGCCCCGACAGCCCGATCTTGCGGCGCACGCCCTGGGGGTCCTCGACGACGTCGATGCCCGCCACCTCGGCGTAGCCCTGGTCGGGCACCAGCAGCGTCGCCAGGCACCGCACCGCCGTGGTCTTGCCGGCGCCGTTGGGCCCCAGGAGGGCCAGCACCGTGCCCTCGGGCACGGCCAGGTCGAGCCCACCGAGGGCCTCGACCTCCTTGTAGCGCTTGACCAGTCCTTCGGTCCGGATCATGTCGGGCATCGCTGCTCCTCCGCCTCGTCCTGCCGTGGTCGGACAGTAACGACCGCCACCGACAGTCGGACTCATCGCGCGACCTCACCCGAGCCTCAGGGGGCGGTGGGATGATCCGGGGCGTGAGTGCTCCCCGGGTCGTCGTCGTCGGCGGCGCCAACGTCGACGTCGTCGCGCGGCCCCTGGCGCGCGCCGAGCCCGCGAGCAGCAACCCCGGCACCGTCACGGTCACCGCGGGCGGGGTCGCCCGCAACATCGCGGAGGTCCTCGTCCGCCTCGGCACGCCGACGAGCCTGGTCAGCGCGGTCGGCGGCGACCAGCACGGCGACCTGGTCGTCGAGGTCAGCAGCGAGGCCGGGATCGACCTCACCCACGTGCGCCAGGTCGACGGCGCCACCGGCGCCTACGTCGCGCTGCTCGACGTGGGGGGCGAGCTGGTCGGCGGCGTCTCCGACATGACCGACTGCGACCTCCGTCCCGACGACCTCGACGCCGACCTGCTGGCCGGGGCCGACCTCGTGGTCCTCGACGGCAACCTGAGCCCCGAGACGCTCGGGGCCGCGCTCGACCTCGCCGGCACCGTCCCCGTCGCGCTCGACCCGGTCAGCGTCCCCAAGGCGGCCCGCATCCGCGAGGTCCTCGGCGGGCGCCGGCTCTTCCTCGTCTCGGCGGGCGCGGCCGAGCTCGCCGCGCTGGGCGACGTCGCCGCCGAGATGGTCTGGGAGCGCCGCGGGCCCGAGGGCTCGACGCTCACCGGCCCTGACGAGGCCGTCGACCACCCCGCCCTCTTCGTCGAGAACGTCGTCGACGTCACCGGCGCCGGCGACGCGATGCTCGGGGCCTTCCTGCACGCCTGGCTGGGCGGCGCCACCGGGGCCGAGGCGGCGGCGTACGGTCACGCCGCGGCGGCGCTCACCGTCGCCAGTGCACACACCGTGCGACCCGACCTGACCGACGAGCTCGTGAGGAGCCTGCTGTGATCCAGTTCAACGACGAGGTGCGCGACGCCCTCGCCGACGGCCGACCGGTTGTGGCGCTCGAGAGCACGATCATCAGTCACGGCATGCCCTACCCCGACAACGTCGCGATGGCCACCGAGGTCGAGGCGATCGTGCGCGAGGGCGGCGCCACCCCGGCGACGATCGCCGTGCTCGGCGGCGTCCCCCGCGCGGGTCTCACCGAGGCCGACCTCGACCTGCTCGCCAGCGATCCCGGCGTCGCCAAGGTCAGCGTCCGCGACCTGGCCCACGTGGTCGCCCGCCGCGGCCACGGCGCGACCACCGTCGCCGCGACCATGCGGCTGGCGGCGCTCGCCGGCATCGACGTCTTCGTCACCGGCGGCCTCGGCGGCGTCCACCGCGGCGCGGCCGAGACCTTCGACGTCTCCGCCGACCTCACCGAGCTCGCCGTCACGCCGGTCACGGTCGTCTGCGCGGGCGTCAAGAGCATCCTCGACATCGCCCTGACCCTCGAGGTCCTCGAGACCAACGGCGTCCCGGTGCTGGTGCACGGCAGTGACGAGTTCCCCGCGTTCTACTCCCGCACCAGTGGGTACGCCGCCCCGTCGCGCTCCGACTCGGTCGAGGAGCTCGCCGCGACCGTCGCCGCCGCCCGCTCGCTCGGCCTGACGAGCGGCATCGTCGTCGCCAACCCGGTCCCCGAGGCCGACGAGATCCCGGCGGCCGAGATCGGCGCCGTCATCGACCACGCCCTCGCCGACCTGGGCGCCCTCGGCATCGGCGGCAAGGACGTGACGCCCTACCTCCTCAAGCGCATCGTCGAGCTCACCGACGGCGCCAGCCTCGTCACCAACATCGCGCTGGTGCGGCACAACGCCCGGCTCGGGGCGGCGCTGGCCGTGGCCTGTGCGGCGGCCACGGGGGCGTAGGGCGGCCCCACGGGAATAGCACCCGCGCCCGCGCTTGCTGGGTCGGACATGACCGACGACCGCCAGTCCTGGCGCATGACGACGGCCCGCACCGAGCGGATCCCCCTCGGGGCGACGTACGCCGAGCAGCGCGGCCCACGCTGGCTGCTGGTCGTCGAGGGCGCCGCGCGGCTCGAGGCGGCCGGGGCGGTGCACCACCTGAGGGCCGGCGACGCGGTGCTGGTCGCGGCCCGCCACGACCTCGCGGTGACCGCCTGCAGCGACACGACGCTGGCGGTCAACGACCTCGCGCTCGTCCACCCGACGCACCCGCTGCCGAGCGTGCTCGTGGTGCGGGAGTTCGGGGCGCGGCACGCGGGGATCGCCGAGCTGGTCCGGCTGTGCCCGCTGGCGACCCAGTGCGGACCGGCGATCCTGACGGCGGGCTACGCCAACCTGGTGGGAGCGGCGATGACGGCCTCGTGGCTCGAGTCCGAGGGCCGGACGGACGACGACCGGGTGTCCGACCCGGCCGTGACCGCCGTCGTGACGGCCGTGACCGAGCGCCCCGGCGAGGCCTGGACGGTCGAGCGGATGGCGGGCCTCGTGCACCTGTCGCGCTCCGCCCTCGGCGAGCGCTTCCGCCGCGAGCTGCGGCGCAGCCCGGCCGAGGTGCTGCGCGAGGCCCGGATGCAGGAGGCCCGCCGGCTGCTCCGCACCGGGTCCAGCGGCGTCGAGCAGGTCGCG
>NZ_JAURVJ010000046.1 GCF_030655615.1 Nocardioides sp. | reverse complement strand
GCTGCTGGGTGCGGATCATGTGCTGGCCATGATCGCGGTCGGCCTCTGGGCCGGGCTGGTGGGGGGCAGGGCGCATGCCGGAGAGGCGCATGGCGTCGACGACCTCGGCCCAGGCGCCGGCGGGGCCGCGGCGGGCGTGAGCGACGCGGCGGCCGGTGCGGAGCAGCACCAGGAGCACGAGCAGCAGCCCGAGGCCGGTGCCGAGGAGGATCGGGGCGGAGGGGCCGTCGAAGCGGTCCGCGGAGGTACGGCCGACGGCGTCGGAGGACTCGGGGTCCTCGGTCTCGGTGGTCGGGGTCGGCGGCAGCGGGATCGGGGAGCCGGTGTCGGCCTCCTCGGGGAGCCGGGGCTCGGTCGCCTCGATCGGGCGTGGACGCGTGAAGGTGTCGTCGTCGGGGGTGGGGGAGAAGGGCACCCAGCCGAGGTCGCGGAAGTAGACCTCGGCCCAGGCGAAGGCGTCCTCGCCGTGGATGACCCGGGTGCCGTCGTCCTGGGCCTCGCCGGGGCGGAAGCCGACGACGACCCGCGTCGGCAGGCCGTTGTAGCGGGCGAGGACGGCGAAGGCGGTGGCGAACTGTTCCGAGGTGCCGACACCGCCGCCGGGCTTGCCAGGCCCGCCGAGCAGGAACTGGTCGATGCGCCACAGGGCGGAGCCGGAGATGGCGGTCGGCGAGAGCTCGTACTCGTCGCGCACGAGGGCCTCGATGGCCGAGGCGCGCTGGTAGGGGGTCGCGGCGTTGGCGCCGACCTGGGCGGCGAAGTCGGCCAGCGGCTTGGGCAGCTGGGGGAGCTCGGTGAGGTCCTCGAAGCCGTCCTCGGGCACCTGCGCGGCGTCGAGCGACTCGGTCGGCGGGGCGTCGAAGGCGCCGGAGACCTCGTAGACGACCCCCTCGGTCTCGCCCTGCGAGAACAGGGTGCCGGTCGCGGGGTCGACGAGCGTTCCCTCGTGGGCCACCGAGAGTGGCGTCCCGGGGGCCGGGAGCCAGTTGCCGCCGAGGCCGGCGAACTCGACCTGCACGGTCGAGTCCTGGCGGTAGGGACCGGGCTCGAGACCGGTGCGGCCGTCGCTGCGGACCTGCTCGAAGGAGGTGGAGGAGGTCCACTGGGTGCCGTCGTACTCGTCGAGCACGACGAGCCGCAGCGGTACCTCGGGACCGCGGACCTTGAGCAGCTCGTCGCCGGGGTTGTTGGCCCAGGCGCCCATCTGCGTGAGGGGGTTGCTGGCGACGACGTCGACCGTCGGGGGGTCGACGAGCTCGCGCGGCTCGAACGCCGAGCCGACGGGCAGCGTCGCGAGCGCGGCCAGCGCGCCGACGCCGACCACCGCGACCGGGCCGGCGAGCGACAGCCGCTGCCGGACGGGCTCGCCGTGCTCGTCGAGGAAGACCCAGCCGAGCAGGGCCACGACGAGCATCAGCACGGCGACCAGGCCGGCCGGGTCGGCGGTGCCGGCGGTGAGCAGGACGCCCGCGACGTAGAGGACGGCGCCGCCGGCGACGGGCTCGACCCGCAGCCGGCTGTCGACCCGCAGGCCGACGAGGATCGAGACCAGCGCGGTCAGCAGCAGCGGGCCGACCAGCAGGTCGGCGCGGGCGGCGTAGGGCTGGGGCGCGGTCAGCAGCCGCGGGATGACGTCCTGGACGGTCTGCTCGAGGGACAGGTCGGCGCCGGTGGTGGCGAGGTAGGCCGCCATCACCGACAGCAGCACGATCATCGAGGTCGCGAACCACCTCGACATCCCGGCCCGGAGGGCGCCACGCAGCAGCAGGAGCGGTACGGCGGCCACGAGGGCGAACAGCAGCGAGATCGTCCAGCGGTGCCACGCGGTGGCCAGCACGAGCGCGCCGAGCAGGACGAGCGCGACCGGCCACACCAGCCGCAGCGCGCGACCGAGGAGGCTGTCGGTGTCGGCGCTCACCGGTGCACCGCCGCGTCCCAGGTCATCGCCAGCGACACCGACGTGGCGCCGCGCAGCACCAGCAGCCCGGCCTCCTGGTGGGCGCCGACGAGCGGCGACGGGTCGACGACGGCCAGGACCCGGGTGGGGGCCTCGCCGAGGGCCAGGCCGAGCTCGCGCAGGTCGGCACCGGGACCGGTGACGGCCACGGCGACGTCGAGGTCGCGGCTGTGCAGCTCGATCCGCGACAGCGAGCTGGTCAGGTCGATCTCGGCCAGCAGCCAGTCGAGGTCCTGGTGCTCCTGGAGCGGGCGACGGCTGACCGAGCCCGGCACCCGCACCTCGCGGCGGTCGCTGACGGTGTGGAGGCGGACGGGGATGCCGTCCTCGACGCCGCTGCGGCACAGGGCGGCGGCGATCTCGACGGCCTCCTCGAAGAGCCCGTCGTCCCCGAGGTAGGCCGACGCGCGGTCGTCGAGCAGCACGCACACGTGGGCCTGCGACGGCTCGGCGTCCTCACGGACCATCAGCGTGCCGGTACGGGCGCTCGTCGCCCAGTGCAGGCGGCGCAGGTCGTCGCCCATGGCGTACTCGTGCAGCCCGACGATGTCGGTGCCGCCCAGCTCGTTGGCCTCGTCGGCGCCGGTCAGGGCGCGCCGGTGGCCGGCCATCATCCCGCTCACCGGCACCCGGCGGGGCAGCACCCGGACCTGGTCGACGGTGCCGGACTCGGTCGAGCGGGCGGCCATCCCGGTCAGCCCGGCGAGCCGCACCTGGACGGGTCCGACGTCGACGAGGCCGCGGCGCGGGGTGGGGATCGGGTAGACGACGCGGGCACCGGGCTGGTCGGGGTCGACGTGGTCGGGCAGCACCACCGGCACCAGCGCGCCGTGCACGCGGTCGGCCACGTCGAGGCGGACCAGGCCGCGGCGGCGACGTCCGCGCACGAGCAGCCGGCCCTCGCACGGGGACTGGCGCACGACGACCCGCGGCTCGATGTCGCGGTCGACCGACACGGGGCGCGCGGCGATCACCGCGACGAGCTCGACGACGACGAGGGCCAGGAGGCACCCGCCCAGGCCGGCGACGAGGAGGTAGTCCCAAGCGAGACCGGCCGCGAGCAGCAGGAGGCCGAGCACGGACACCGCTCGTCCGCGCCCGGTCGTGCTCGCCCAGAGCAGGCCCATCAGCCCGCGTCGGGCTGCGGGGGCTGGACGGTCTCGAGCACCTCGTGGACGACGCCCTCGCTGGTGTGGCCGGCGAGCACCGCGTCACGGGCCAGCACGGTGCGGTGCGCCAGCACCGGCTCGGCGAGGCGCTGGACGTCGCTGGGCACGACGTAGTGGCGGCCGCGTGCGGCGGCGTAGACCTGGAGGCACCCGACGAGGGCCTTGAGCCCACGGGTGCTGACCCCGACGCGCACGCGGGGGTCGCGCCGGATCGTCGTACCGATCTCGCGGACGTAGCGCAGGATCGGGTCGGCCACGTGGAGCCGGGAGAGCTGGTCGGCGACGGCGGCGATCTCGGCGGGCGTGGTCACGGCGGGTACGTCGTCGACCATGCCGGCCGTGCTGCCCGGGCGCAGGACCTCGATCTCGTGCTCGGCGTCGGGGTAGCCCAGCGAGGTGCGGAGGAGGAAGCGGTCGAGCTGGGCCTCGGGGAGCCGGTAGGTGCCCTCGAGGTCGATCGGGTTCTGGGTCGCGACGACCACGAAGGGCCGGGGGACCGGGTGCCCGACGCCGTCGACGGTGACGGTGCGCTCCTGCATCACCTCGAGCAGCGCCGACTGGGTCTTGGCGGCGGCGCGGTTGATCTCGTCGGCCAGGACGACGTTGGCGAAGACGGGTCCCTCGCGGAAGCGGATCTGCCCGTCGCGGGGGTCGAACACGGTCGTCCCGGTGACGTCGCTCGGCAGCAGGTCGGGGGTGAACTGGATGCGCCCGACACGGCCGCCCATGGCGCGGGCGACCGCCCGGGCCAGCGTGGTCTTTCCGGTGCCGGGGACGTCCTCGAGCAGCACGTGGCCGCCCGCGAACGTCGCCACCAGCACCAGGTCGACCACCGCCCGCTTGCCGTGGACCGCGACCTCGACGGCGTCGCCGAGGCGCTGGTGGAGCCGGCCGAAGGCCGCGATCTCCTGCTCGCCGGGCGCGGTCGGGTTGATCAGGGCGGTCATGGTGTGGCTGCTCCTCGGCGTCGACGGGAAGGTCAGGGGATCGGGCAGACCTGCCCCGCGGGGCAGTTGGGGTCGGGCTCGACCGGGACCACCTGGGGCGTCTGCTTGGTGGTGAAGGTGTAGCCCGCGCTGGTCGCCGTGCCCCGGTCGTTCTGGGCCAGGAACACGACGCGGTGGTCGAGCGAGCCGGTGTCGGGCTCGTAGATCGTGCCGTTGTTGTAGCTCACCGTGACCGTGGCCGCGTTGCAGGCCAGCGGCAGCGCGGTGCCTCCGTCGAGGGAGTAGAGGCACGTGCCCGGGAAGCGCGCCCAGTCGGTGGGCGGCTTGAGCTTGAGGACGATCGACCCGCTGCCGTCGGGGGCGGCGTCGGAGGTCTTGGGGCTCGAGCCGTCGACGACCTGGCGGTTGCCGGCCGGCAGCGGCGGCGGGGGCTGGGCCGGGGCGACGCCACGGAAGACGCCGACCTGGCCCTGGCCGAGCTCGTTGCGGGCTACGACCGTCACCTCGTAGTCGCCGCCGACCTTGCAGTCGGCGTCGGTCTGGCGGCTGCAGGTCCACGTGAACTCGGTGCGGTCCTGGTTGCCGGGCAGCGTCTGGGTCTGCTGGCCGCCGTTGGTGGTGGTGATCGCGACGTCGTAGCCGGTGATCGACTTGCCGTTGGCGGTGGCGCCGGCCCACCGCACCTCGACGGCGAAGATCTCCTCGTTGTTGTTGCCCTTGTAGGCCGCCGTGCCAGCGACCTGGGGAGCCCCTGGCCGCGCGGTGGTGATGACCGTGTTGCTGGGGGAGGACGGCGCGACGCGGGAGCCGACCACCGCGGTCACGGTGAAGGTCGTGGCCACGCCGGGAGGCGCGTCGACGAACGACTCGCGCACCCAGCCCTTGAGGGGCTTGAAGGTCTGGCCGTTGCTCGCCCGGATGACGAAGGCGTCGGCCTTGGGGATCGCGGAGTGCCGCCAGGTGAGGCGGACCTGGCCCTCGGCCATGGCCTCGGCCGTCACGTCGGTCGGTGCGGTGACGGGCTGGCCGGCGCTGCCGCCGCTGCCTCCGCCGTTGCCGCCCCCACCGGTGGTGCCGCCGCCGTTGCCGCAGCCGCCCTTGCCCTTGCCGCCGCCCTTGCCCTTGGCGCTGGTCGTGGGCGGCGAGGTCGGGCCCGAGGTGGGGGACGTGGGTGCGGGCGAGGTCGGGGTGCCCTGGCCGCTCGGGCCGCCGTTGCCGGTGGGGCTCGGTGCGCCGGGGGTGGTCGGGTCGTCGCAGCGCGGCGGGGTGGCGCCGTTGCCGCCGCCGTTGCCGCCACCACCGTTGCCGTTCCCGCTGCCGGGCCCGCCGCCGGTGGTCGTCGGGGGCGGGGTGGACGGTCCGGGGTTGCTCGGGGCCGGGGGAGGACTGTCCTCCTCCTCGTCGTTGCCGCCGAGGTCGAGGAGGTCGTCGATCAGGTCCTGGGCGGGGTTCTGCGGAGGCGTGGTGCTCGACGTCAGGCCGTTGGCCGGGACGGCGTCGTCCTCACGGGTGATCGTGGTGGTGCTGCCGTCGTCGTGCACGACGACGCCTTGCGGGGCCCCGGGTGCGTTGATGATGAGGTTGTCGTCGTCGAGGATCAGCTCGGGGTCGTCGCTGCCCGGGGTCGGGATGTCCTTGTCGGCCCGGCGCCCGTCGGGACCGAGGCGTACGACGCGCCCCTCACCGATGCACGGGACGTAGACCCGGTCGTTGAACACCTCGGGGGTGCCGGGCTCGCCGCAGTCGATCGAGCCCATGTCGACCTCGATGATGCCCTCCGGTGTCAGCAGGACGACGTAGCCGTTGTCGGCCGCGGCGACCGGCACCAGGTCGGTCGGCGACTTCTCGGGGGCGTAGATCTTGCCGATCACCTTGGGGGCGTCGGCGGCGAGGTCGTGGTCGGTGCCGACCTGGGCGACCAGGCCCTGGTCAGGGCCGAAGACGGTGACGCCCTCGTCGTGGGCGACGAGCACGGAGCCCTCGCCGCTGCCGTCGACGGTCTCGCCGTCGTCGTCGTCGAACGCCATCCGCTCGGCGGACCAGGCGAGCCGGTGGAGGGTGCCGTCGTCCTCGAGGGCCCAGATGGTGCCCTTGCCGTCGACCGCCGCGTCGGCGAGCCCGGACGGCGCGACCCAGATGGAGCCAAGGGCCTCGGTCGAGCTGGGGTCCATCGCGGCGATGGTGGACTGCTCGCCGTCGACGAGGAACACGCCGTCGTCGTTGTAGATCGTGTCGACCGCGCCGCCGGTGCTGATGCGGCGCTGGCCCGACACGAGGATGCTCGTGAGGTCGAGGGCCAGGAGCCGGCCCGAGGTGTGGTCGGCGACGTAGAGCTGGCCGTTGCGCTCGGCGGTGACCTCGAGGTCGTCGCCGGGGTTGCCCACGACCTGCTTGACCTCGAGCTTCCCGGTGGCGGGGTTGACCTGGATGATCTGGCCGTTGGGCTCGTCGCTGAGCCAGGTCAGGCCGTCGGCCACGTCGACCGCGGTGCTGGAGATGCCCTGGCCGAAGAACACGCCGGCCACCAGGGAACCGGTCACCACCAGGACGGAGAGCTCGGCCGCGCCACGGGAGTGGCGGTCGCGGGAGCGCCCGCGCAGGCGGGCGGGCAGGAGCGCGTCGACGCGCCCCCTCCACGCGGACCGCCGCGTCGACGTCGTACGGCTGGTGCCCGAGCCCTGGCCTGCCATCACATCTCCTGTCCTGCGCCCTGATCTGCGACCTGTGCTGTCTGGAGTGCTGCGTCGTGCGGGTCCTGAGGTGCGGCGTGGACGACCTGGGCCACCCACGCGGTGCCGCCGTCGCACCACACCCCGCGTCCGGGTCCGGTGAGCGGTTCGGTGGTCTTGGTCGGGACCGACGCGCCGAGTGCGTCGCCGTCGGCCCACTCCGGGGTGAGGAGGAACCCACGCCGGTTGCGGCGGGCGGTCTCGACCAGGCCCTCCGGACCACCCCGGGCCTTCGCCTGGGCGGTGTCGGCCGTCACGACCACCCCGATCAGGTGGCTGTGGGTGCCGAGAACACCCAGGAGACGGTCCCGCGCAGTGCGGCGTGCTTCGTCGACTCCGACTCCACCATCCCAGAGATGTGCGTCGTCGACCATGACGAGCGCCCATCCGCCGTCGGAACGTTCCGCCAACCAGCGGTCGACCGCGGCGGCCGTGGACACGTAGTCGCGCTCGCGGATGACCGTCGGGGGACGGTCGCCGCGCGACACCAGGGCCTGCAGGCCGTCGAGGACGCCGGTACGGCCGGTGCGGGCACGACCGGCGACGAGCACCGGGCCGGCGAGCAGGTCGACCTCGAGGACGGCGACCGCGTCGGCGTCGACGGCGATGGCGACGCGCGAGCCGCGCGGGGCCGGGAGTGCGGACTGGTCGAGGCGGGTCGGCATCGGCGGGACCGGCGCGGTGGGCCGGCCCTGCGTGCGCGGCTGGAGCAGCCGGTTGATCGTCTCGATGCGCTCGGCCTGGAGCGGGGTGCCCGCGCCGCCGGTGGTCTGCACCTGCACGCTGCGCTTGCCGAGGAGGCCGGCGCCGGGGAGGCTGTCGTTGTCGAGCACGTTGCCGGGGACCCCGAGCATCAGGTAGTCGTCGTTGGTCGTCATCCGCAGCACGATGCGGCGCCCGAACGTGGAGCCGAGCGACGTCGGGACCCCGGTGCGACCGGGCGCGGTGGCGATCACGTGGATGCCGACCCGTCGTCCGTTCTGGAGCACGGACTGCAGCCTCTCCACGTGAGCCGGGGCTACACCTCCTCCGGTCTCCAAGTTTTCGACCATCGACGGGAGGTTGTCGATGAGCACGTAGACGCGGGGCAGCGCGGCCCCCTGGCGGGCCAGGTCGTCGATGTCGGCGCACCCGCGCGCCGACAGGGCCTGGGCCCGCTCGTCCATCGTGCGGCGCAGCAGCCGGATGAGCCGCATGACCCGCCCCAGCTGGGACTCCGAGACGATCGCCTCGACGGTCGGCACGCCGGCGATCGCGGCCAGGCCGCCGCCGGCGAAGTCGATGCCGTAGATGTAGGGCGCGACGCCGTAGGAGCCGAACGTGTCGGCGATCGAGGCGCTGAGCGCGGCCGAGCGCAGCAGCTCGGTCTTGCCCGAGCCGGACGCGCCGTGGACCAGGACGTGGCCGATCGCCGCGAAGTCGAGGGTGAGCTCGGGCTGGCGCTGGGCCTCCGGCTCGTCGATGCGGCCGATGGTGACCTGGCCGCTGGTGCGGCCCTCGGCGCCGGCGACCAGGGCCTCGACGTCGAGCGGCAGCTCGGACGGCAGGGCCGGCAGCCACGGCCGCTTGGGCGGGGTGGCGCCCGAGACCATGAACGCCTCGTTGATCGTGTGCACGCAGCGCTCGAGGTCGGTGCGGGGGTTGAGCCGCTGCTCGCTGCCGCCCAGGTCGAGGCCGGCGGTCACGGCACTGAAGGGGTTGACGACGACCGGGACCTCGGAGCCGGCCATCGGTTGCCGCGCCCCGGTCCAGGCCGACTGGACGAGCTCGGCCGTGCCGTGCCCGGTCCGGCGGATCCAGGCGCGGCCCGGCGTACGACGCGAGATGCGGGCGGCCTCGGGGCTGTCGATGACGTCGCGCGAGTCGTCGGCCGAGGACACGCGCAGCGAGATCCGCAGGTCGGCGTTGGCCTTGATGTTGCCGGTGACGACGCCCTGCGGGCGCTGGGTGGCGAGCAGCACGTGCATGCCGAGCGAGCGGCCGCGCTGGGCGATGTTGACCATCCCGTCGACGAACTCCGGCACCTCGGACGTCAGGGCGGCGAACTCGTCCACGCAGATGAGCAGGCTCGGCGGCGCGACGTCGGGACGCTCGCGCTCGAGCTGGACGAGGTCCTTGACGCCGTACTGGCCGAGCAGGTGCTCGCGGTAGTTGATCTCGGCGCCGATGGAGGTCAGTGCGCGCTGCACGAGCGCGGGCGTGAGGTCGGTGATGTAGCCGACCGTGTGGGGCAGGTCGGCGCACTCGCGGAACGCGGCGCCGCCCTTGTAGTCGACGAGCAGGAAGTTCATCCGCGAGGCCGGGTTGTTGAGCGCCAGCGAGCAGAGCAGGGACTGCAGGAGCTCGCTCTTGCCGGAGCCGGTGGTGCCGGCGACCAGGCCGTGCGGGCCGTCCTCGCGCAGGTCGATGGTCGTGACGCCGTCGACCCCCGAGCCGATCTGGGCGCGCAGGCCGCTCGACTGCTGCCAGCGCCGCGAGACCGCCGCGACGTCGTCGAGGTCCTCGAAGTCCGAGCTCAGCTCGGGCAGCCGGACGATCGAGGGGATGGCGGTGCTGGGCGGGAGGACCGCCGCCTCGTCGACGTACGCCGTCATCAGGCGGGCCGCGCGCCAGGCCTGGTCGAGCGAGACCGCGTCGGGGGTGTCGATGTGGGCGATGCCCATCCGGTCGGCCTTGCCGACCTCGCCGGTCGCGAGGTCGATGCGCAGCGAGGTGGCGGCCGGGACCTCGGTGGCGTGGCGGCCGAGCCAGACGAGGTGGATGCCGCGCTCGGCGGCGACCGCGGCGACGGCCTCGATCGTGCGTCGCGCGATGCCCGCGTCCTCGTCGACGAAGCAGATGGTGTGGCCGCGTCCGGTGTCCTCGGTGACGAGGTGGTCGAGCAGGGCGGTGGCGGCGCGGGCGCCGACGGCGACCGGGGGCTCGCCGCCCAGGCGGCTGGTGGCGTGGGGGAGCCAGCGCAGCCAGGCCTCGTGGCCGGCGCGGGCCCGGCCGAAGCAGCCGGCGACGCTGACGTCGGTGGGGGAGTGGTCGAAGGCGAGGCGCAGCATCATCGAGCGGACCAGGCCGTCGACGGCGTGCGGGTCGCCGGTGATGGCGATGAGCGGGTGCTCGGTGAGGTCGGCGAGGACCGGCATGTCCTTGAGCTCGTCGCGCTGGCGGAACTCCTCGGAGACCTCGCGCCGGGTGGCGCGGTCGCCGCCGTCGGTGATCGCGCCGCGCAGCATGGCCGGGACGGTGCCGATGCCGAGCCGGGTGACGAGGAAGGCCTGGCGGGTCTCGGAGCGGGCCCAGAGGTAGGGGTCGCGCGCGGCGGCGCGGGTGCGGAGGATCTCGTCGTCGGGGTAGTCGTCGTTGAACTGCTGGCGCTGGCGGACGGCGTGCTCGTCGATCGCGGTGATGAAGTCGTCGACGTCGGCGCGCCAGTCGGCGAGGTCCTCCTGGAACTGCTTCTCCGCGGCGCGCTTCTGCTGGCGCCAGCCGAGGAAGCCGAGGACCGGCCAGGCGAGCATGTAGATGATCGCGTAGGCGCTGCGGGCCCGCGCGAAGAGCGCGACGCCCATGATCATCGGGAGCATCAGCATCGCCCACGGCATCGGCGAGGGCCGGGTCTTGGTGGGCGGCGACGGGATCTCGAGGACGTCCTGGGTCAGCGGGTCGCCGAACCGCGGCGGCCGGAAGACGGAGACGGCCGGGGCCTCGGTGGGGACCTCACCGGCGTCGATGACCAGGGTGCTGCGGCCGAGGCGGATGGGGGTGCCCCAGTCGATCTCGCGGCCGGTGACGATGCGCTCGCCGCCGACGAGGGTGCCGTTGGCCGACCCCTCGTCGTACACGGTCGGGCGGGTGCCGAGCACGATGCGGGCGTGGCGCTGGCTGACGAGCGGGTCGGTGAGGCGCAGGGTGCACGAGGAGCCGCGGCCGAGGGTGAGTGAGCTGCCGCGCACGTGGAGTCGCTGGCCACGGTCGGGTCCCTCGGTGACGCGCAGGACGGCGCGCGGGCGGGCCGAGCTGGAGACACGGGTCAGCCAGGACGCCGGCGCGGTGACGACGTCGAGCAGGTCGCCGGTGCGCAGCCCGCACTCGGACACCAGCCGGTCGGCCGGCCACGGGTGGCCGCCGTCGACGGGCACGAGGAGCAGGTGGGCCTGGTCGGGCGCGACGTGCTGGCCGATGGCCCGCGCCAGGTCGGCGACCGTCGCCTCGCCGCGCGCCTGCACCGCGACGTCGACCGACGGCAGGCCGGTCTCGGCGGCGGTCCGGAGGCTGAGGGTCCAGCTCTGCATGTCGGCTCCTCGGGTAGGGACGGGCGATCGGTCTAGACCAGTGGGGCAGGAACGGCGACGGCCGCCGAGGGGGAGTCCCTCAGCGGCCGTCGATGGTGCGGTGGCTGGGCCCGATCCGGGCCACAGCACCCGAGTCACCCGTCCTGTCCCTCGCGCCGAAGGCGCGTCTCGCAGGACTGGTGGCTCGTCGTACGAACGTGGGCGGGCCTGTCCGTACGGAGGAGAAGGTCAACGCGCGCAGCGCACGATGCCTTTCGGAGGCCGAGGGCCTAGTTGGAGACCTGCTCCTGCTCCTGCGCCTGGTTGTTGATCAGGGTGGAGAACTCCTGGAGCGACTGGGTGACCTTCTGGAGCATGGTCACGTAGTCGCTGCTCCACGTGTCGCGGGTGCGGTCGGCGTCGGGTCCGATCCAGTCGAAGCCCTGGATGACCTGGGTCATCTTGCCGCTGAGCGCCTCGAGCTCCTGCGAGCCCTGGTTGATCTGCTGGGACGCCTGGCGACCGGCCTCGACATCCATACCCTTCATGGCCATGGAACTGCTCCTTCTGTGGTTGAACTACTGGTTGGGGTGGTGGGTGCTTCAGTTGCCGCCGGCGCCCATGCGGGCCCGGACGTGTGCGGTGGCCTCTGCGGCCGTGATGACGCCGTTGCCGTTGGCGTCGAGCTCGCGGTTGGGTCCGTAGGACCGGTCGCCGCGGGTGAAGAGGGCGTCGTCGCCCGACTGGGGGCTGCCCGAGAGGATCGAGGTGTAGACGCTCTCGAGGTCGTTGAGCCGGCCCCGGTGGGGCTCGAAGTAGCGCTCGACGTAGGTCAGCTGCTCGGTGGGCGTCATCTGGGCGAGCTCGCCGGTGGTCGTGCCGAGCCCGCGGGCCGTGGAGTCCATGAACTGGATGAGGCCGGTGGCGCTGCTGCGCGGGTTGCGGACGTCGCTGGAGAACTGGCCTCCGGTCTCGAAGCTCATCGCGGCCATGATGTGCTCGGGCCGGGCGCCGAGCCGCTGGGACATGCCCTCGACCTGGCGCAGGAACTCCGGGGTGACGTTGGGGTTGCCGCGCACGCCGGTGATCTGGTTGTAGTCGTAGCCGGTGGGCGAGGTGTAGCCCTGGCCGGACTGCACCGGGAGCGGGTGGTCGGCGCGGTAGGCGTCGTAGGCGGCCTGGGTGTGGGAGCCCCAGGCGCCGTCGGCACCCTGGGTGTCGTAGCCGGCCGCGGTGAGCCGCTCCTGCATCTCCTTGACGCCCTCGCCGCGGGAGCCGCGGCCGTTGCTGCTGGCGAGCTGGTCGATCTTGGCGTCGCTGCCGCCGCCTCCGCGGCTGGCCAGGGCCGCGCCGCCGAGCCCGAGGGCCGCCGCACCGCCCGCGATGCCGGCCGCGGCGCCGTAGGACGGACCGCCGTCGGAGGCGGCACCCGTCGGGGTCGCCGTACCCATGGCGCCGGAGGAGCCGAGGGACTCCGCGCCGGGGGCCGCGCCACCGAGACCGCCGTCGGCCACCGGGCCGCTGTGACCGCTCGGGTCGCCGCCGATGCTGCCGCC